>CANGCU010000046.1 GCA_947452355.1 Microbacteriaceae bacterium
TAAACGTTCCCTCGAGTTCCTCGGCTGCCTCGGTTCCCGACTTCGGGTCCATGTCGGCAATGACGATGGTCGCTCCTTCGGCGCGCATGCGCTTGGCGGTCGCGAGACCGATTCCGCTCGCGCCTCCGGTGATGACCGCGACCTTGTCTTTCAGGCGTTGAGTCAGATCAATTTTTTCAATGGACATGGGTGTTTCCTTTCTGGGGATTTAGTCCGCGGGGATAAAGACGTTTTTTTCTTCCGTGAAGTGAAGCGGTGCGTCGGGACCGAGTTCGCGACCGAGTCCCGATTGTTTGAATCCACCGAACGGTGTGTTGTACCGAACCGAGGAGTGTGAGTTGACGGACAGATTGCCGCTTTCGACGGCGCGCGACACGCGAATGGCGCGTCCGACATCGCGAGTCCAGATTGAGCCGGAAAGGCCAAATTCGGTTGCGTTCGAGATTGCGATGGCATCGGCTTCGTCCTCGAACGCATGAACCGTCACGATCGGGCCGAATATTTCGTCCGTCATGCACGGGTCATCGAGTCCGCGGGACATCGCAACGGTCGGCGCGAACCAGTTGCCCGGCCCGTCCGGCGCGCTCCCACGGAAAGCGATGTCGGCCTTGTCGAGATACGCGCTGACCGATTCGAGGTGCTTGGAATGAACGAGCGGCCCGACCTCGGTCGCGTCTTTCGTCGGGTCGCCCACCACCACGGCCTTGACCGCGGTCTCCAACTTCTCCATGAACTCGTCAAGCACCGATTTTTGAACAAGAATGCGACTGCGTGCACAGCAGTCCTGACCCGCGTTCTCGAACACCGAATACGGTGCCGTCGCCGCCGCCTTGTCGATGTCGGCGTCGGCGAAAACGATATTCGCACTCTTGCCACCGAGTTCGAGAGTGACGCGCTTGATCTGGTCGGCCGCGCCACGCATCACGCTCTTGCCCACGTCGGTGGAACCAGTGAAGACGATTTTGCGAACGTCGGGGTTGGTGATGAACCGTTCGCCGACCACACTGCCTTTACCGGCGAGGACCTGGAAGAGCCCCTCGGGAAGTCCCGCTTGTCCCCCGAGCTCGGCGAGGCGAAGGCTGGTCAGTGGCGTCCACTCAGCGGGTTTAAGAACAACCGCGTTACCAGCCGCAAGTGCCGGAACGAATCCCCACGACGCGATCGTCATGGGAAAGTTCCAGGGAGTAATGACACCAACAACACCGAGCGGTTCGTTGAACGTGATGTCGATGCCGCCCGCGACGGGGATTTGCTTCCCCAGCATGCGCTCGGGAGCGGCCGAGTAATAGTCGAGCACGTTGCGGACGTGCGTCGCCTCCCAGCGCGCCTGTCCGACGGGGTGACCGGAGTTTCGTACTTCAAGTTGGGCGAGATTTTCGATGTCACCCTCGACGACGCGGGCAAAAGCACGCAGCGCTTCGGCGCGTTCCGACGGCGCGAGTGCCGCCCACTGCTTTTGCGCCTTTCGTGCGAGTTCGATCGCGTGGTCGGTTTCCTCGACCGAAAGGTGGTCAACGGTTTCCATCTCTTCGCCGGTTGCGGGATTGATGATGGTGTAACTCATGCATTGCTCCTGTCCGTGCGCGCCGCGGTGACGAGCGCATCAAAAAGTCGTGCGTCGGTGTCGGACGTCACTTCGGGGTGCCACTGGACCGCAACACCGAAAGGGTAATCATCGATCTCGACGGCTTCGATGATGTCATCGTCGCTTCGGGCAGTAACGGTGAGCCCAGAACCAACGGCGTCGATTGCTTGGTGGTGATAGACCAAACCGGTCACGGTACTTCCGACGATTGTTTCGAGCATCGAGCCGGGTGCAACCGTCATGGACATCTCCGTGAATTCGGCCTTGCCACGCTGGTATTCCGTGTTCCCGACAACGTCGGGGAGATGCTGAATGAGGGTCCCGCCGCGATAAACATTGAGGACCTGCGCACCGCGACAGATAAAGAGAATGGGCATTTCGCGCCGAAGTGCGGCATTGACGAGTGCGAATTCCCATTCATCACGACGGGTGTCCGGTTGGTCGGTGAATTCACTCGGTGTCGAGTGATACCGAGCCGGGTCGACGTCACGGCCTCCCGCGAACAACACGCCGTCGAGTCCGTCGAGAACCTGTTCCGCGATATCGATGGTTGCGGGTTGCGGGGGCAACAGCACCGCGATTCCGCCTGCGCGCGTGACGCTCTCGATGTACCCCGAGTGCAGGAACGCCGCATCGACATCCCACACTCCCGTTTTCGCCTGCTGACGGTAGGTGGTGATGCCGATGACGGGTTGCTTAGAGGCGCTCAAAACCGCGGACACGCTCCCAATCGGTGATGGCACTATCGAACGCACGGATCTCGATGCGGGCGGCATTGACGAGGTGCTTGACGAGTTCGTCGCCGAAAATTTCGCGAGCCGCCTTACTGTTTTCAAACAGGTCGGCTGCTTCACGCAATGACGTTGGGACGTGAGGCTTGTCGGCTTCGTAACCGTTACCGAGCGTCATCGGTTCGAGTTCTAGCTTGTTCTCGATTCCGTAAATCCCGGCGGCGATGAGGCCCGAAACGGCGAGGTATTGATTCACGTCTCCACCAGGAACTCGGTGCTCGACGCGCATGCCGTGGCCGTGGCCGACAACACGCAGCGACAGCGTGCGGTTGTCGTGTCCCCACGCAATGGCGGTCGGTGCGAAGGAACCGAACTGGTAGCGCTTGTACGAGTTGATGTTCGGCGCGTACAACAGCGTGAATTCGCGCATGAGCGCAATTTGCCCGGCGAGGAAGTGGCGGAACATGTCCGACATCCCACCCTCTTTGGACTTGTCGGCAAAAACGGCGTTGCCCTTCGAGTCGCGGAATGAGATGTGAATGTGGCAGGAATTGCCCTCGCGCTCATTGAATTTGGCCATGAACGTCAACGACTTGCCGTGGTTGTCTGCGATCATCTTTGCGCCGGACTTATAGATGGAGTGGTTGTCACAGGTCACGAGTGCGGTGTCATAGCGGAACGCGATTTCCTGTTGCCCAAGGTTGCACTCACCCTTGACGCCCTCGCAGTACATCCCCGCCTTGTCCATGCTCACGCGAATGTCGTGCAACAGCGGCTCGACGCGGTTACTCGCGAGCAAGTCGTAGTCGACGTTGTAGTCGGTTGACGGGTGAAGGTTGTCGTAACCCTTCGCCCACGCGTCGCGGAACGAGTCGTCGAACACGATGAATTCGAGCTCGGTGCCAACAAAGGGGACCAGGTCCATCTTCGCGAGGCGGTCCATCTGCGCCTTGAGAATCGAGCGCGGTGCGATCGGGACCGGCTCGTGGTCGGTGGTTTGCAAATCGGCCATGACCATGGCGGTGTGAGGGATCCATGGAACAAGTCGAAGCGTTGACATGTCGGGGATCATCGCCATGTCGTTGTAACCCTTTTCCCATGACGAGAACTCGTACCCAGGAACGGTGTTGTTTTCGACGTCGACCGCGAGGAGGTAGTTACAGCACTCCGCGCCATGTTCGATGGCGTCCTCGACAAAGAGTCGGGCGGACATGCGCTTTCCCACAAGTCGGCCCTGGATGTCGGTGAACGAAATGATGACGGTGTCGATCTCGCCGCTGTCCACCAATTTTTGGAGTTCGGGGACGGAAAGAATGCCGGTGCGTTGTGCCATTTTCTGTTTCCTCTTCGTTGAGGTTGGATTTCTAACCTTTAGAAAACACCACAACGGTGGTGTTTGTCAAGATACCCGCCACAATGGCGCGAAAAATTCGACACGCTCGAAAATTTCCGGCGGAAAATAATTTACAAATTGTTTCGTTTAAAGGTTGGATTTTCGGATGCTATCGGGGATATGCTCGCTAGTACCTAGCCAACACAATGTCGTGGGTTCGAAGGTTCCCTCGACGGGAAAGGACTACAACGTCGTATGTCTGACAAATTGAAAGTCTCGGGAGTTTCGTACACCGAGCAAAGCAAGGAGTATTTCGAGAAGCGACAGCTCACTCGATCTGCTGGCGTCTGGGGCCTCTGGGGTCTCGCCATCGCCGCGGTCATCTCTGGAGACTTCTCGGGATGGAACTTCGGTGTCTCTTCCGGTGGTTTTGGTGGATTGCTTCTCGCTTTCGCCATCCTCATCGTTATGTACTACGGACTCATGTTCGCGATCGGCGAAATGTCGTCGGCAATGCCCCACTCGGGTGGCGCCTACTCATTCGCTCGTAAAGCGATGGGGCCGTGGGGTGGATTCATCACCGGTCTCGCCGAAACCATCGAGTACGTCGCAACAACCGCGGTCGTCGTGTTCTTCTCGGCGGCGTACCTCAACGGAGTGACGGCCGAACTCCTCGGACTCGACCTCACCGGAAACATGTGGATCTGGTACGTCGTGCTGTATGCGGTGTTCATCGGGCTCAACTCGCTCGGTTCGGCCATCTCGTTCCAGTTCTCGATCATCGTGTCGATCGTCTCACTCGCGATCATCGTGCTGTTCTCGGTCATGGTCCTCGCATCGGGCAAGATCGACTGGTCGATGCTCTGGAACATTCCTGCAGACGGCTCCGCTGGTTCGAGCTGGTTCCTCCCTCACGGCATCATGGGAATCCTCTTCGCGATCCCCTTCGGCGTGTGGCTGTTCCTCGGAATCGAAGAACTCCCCCTCGCTGCGGAAGAAGCTCACAACCCGTCGCGTGACATCCCTCGCGCCGGATTCTGGGCTCGCGGAACGCTCATCATCACCGGCATCCTCGTCATGTTCATCAACACCGGAATTCTCGGTGCTGAGGCCGCGGGATCCGCTGGTGAGCCCCTCCTCGACGGCTTCCGTGCAGTCGTTGGTGACGGCTGGGCAGCAATCCTCGGAATCTTCGCGTTGATCGGTTTGCTCGCGTCGCTCCAGGGAATCATGTTCGCCTACGGTCGCAACATGTACTCGCTGTCTCGCGCCGGGTACTACTTCCGAGGACTGTCGGTCACGGGCAAGAACAAGACCCCGTGGCTCGCTCTTCTCGTCGGTGGAATCATCGGTTTTGCAGCACTCGTGTTGCTTGACTACTTGACCGCAACCGACACCACGGGAGCAGTCAGTGGCGTCGCTGGTGCGATCATCCTGAACATCGCCGTGTGGGGTGCCATGTTGGCGTACCTCATGCAGATGGTGTCGTTCATCATCCTGCGCGTCAAGCACCCCGAACTCGAGCGCCCCTACCGTTCCCCGTGGGGTCTCGGTGGAGCAACCGTGTCCGGTTTGATCGCCGCACTCGCGTTCGTCGGATTCCTGTTGAACCCGACATTCCTCCCCGCGATTTACGCCATCATCATCGTGTACGCGGTGTTCTTGTTGTACTTCGCCCTGATTGGTCGCCACAACCTCGTCATGTCTCCTGAGGAGCGTTACGCGGTTCACGGCGAACACAAGTAATACCCTGTGGCGCCTGTGGGTCGATTCGTCGACTCACAGGCGCCTTTTCTCGCACAGATTGTAGATACATACCGTGAGCATTCTCACCGCGCTTGACCTCTTCACCGTCGGGATTGGCCCGTCGAGTTCACACACTGTCGGCCCGATGCGCGCCGCTCGTCGCTTTGTCGATGAACTTGCCGCCGCCGACCAGCTTTCCGCGACGTCACGAATTCACGTCCTCCTGTTCGGTTCCCTTGGAGCGACGGGTGTTGGACACGGCACGACCAACGCGATCGTTGCCGGCCTCGAAGGCTCATCCCCCGAAACCTGCGACCCCGACCACGTGATTAGCGCGATGGACCGTGCGTCCGGGTCCGGACACATCACCGTTGCCGGTCGCGAACTGACATTCGCCCCGGACGATATCGACCTTCGCCCGATGACCCGCTTGCCCCAACACTCCAACGCGATGACCTACGAAGCGCTGGGTGATGATGGTTCGGTTTTGTTCTCGCGAACTTATTTCTCGGTCGGCGGTGGCTTTGTCGAATCCGACGCTGAGTTCGGGACTCCCGCCGAAACGTCGGGAATCGAATTGCCCTACCCGTTCGACAACGGAGACGAACTCATCGCGTTGTGTGCCTCAACGGGCATGTCCATCGCCGACATGGCATATGCAAACGCGGTCGCCGTGTACGGCGCGGATCACGTCGACGCGCGGCTGACCGAAATTTGGGCCGTTATGTCTGCGTGCGTCGAGGCGGGCTTGCACCACGACGGGATGCTGCCTGGATCGCTCAACGTGCAGAGGCGCGCTGCACGATTGGCGTCGCACCTCGAATCATTGGAATCGCCGGACGCACCAACCGAATTGGCCAACGAGTGGCTCCAGGCATTCGCCATTGCCGTCAACGAAGAAAACGCGGCGGGGATGCGGGTTGTGACGGCTCCGACCAACGGCGCCGCCGGCATTATTCCCGCCGTCGGCTATTACGCCGAACGTTTCAAAAAAGTGTCGCGCGAGAGCGTTGCCCGTGACTATCTGTTGACCGCTGGCGCGATCGGCACTCTCTACAAACGGAACGCCAGCATCTCGGGTGCGGAAGCAGGCTGTCAGGGCGAGGTCGGTTCCGCCTGTTCGATGGCCGCTGCGGGACTGGCGGCGATTCTCGGCGGGACACCCGGGCAGATTGAAAACGCTGCCGAGATCGCGATGGAGCACAACCTCGGACTGACCTGCGACCCCGTTGGGGGACTCGTTCAGATGCCATGTATCGAACGCAACGCGATCGCAGCCGGAACCGCCGTCGCGGCGGTACGTCTCGCTCTCGCGGGTGACGGTTCACACAAGATCTCGCTCGACACCGTCATCGAGACGATGCGTCAGACCGGAATCGACATGTCGACCAAATACAAAGAGACCTCAACGGGCGGTCTTGCCGTCAACGTCGTCGAGTGCTGATTTAGAAGGCGAACGACCACGCGACGATTGCCGCATAGAACAGGCTCGTCCACACCGTCAGTTTGAGCACGAGCACGTATTCGCGCGGGTGCTTGGCGGTCCACGTAATCAGGACTGCCGGCACGGCGATGAACAGCGCAAAGAACGCCCACCACGCGTTCGTGAGGAGCAGCGCGAAGTACACGAGGATTCCGAATGGACCCGCGATGAGCGCCGTGAATACGGCACGATTGAGCCAGAGCGGCATTCGTGTCGCGAGCGTCAGCTTGCCCGCAACGATGTCCGTTTCACGATCACGCACGTTGTTGATGAACAAAACGGCAACCGAGAAGAGGCCCATTGCGACTCCGGCGAGGATGCTTTCGGCACCGATCGTGTTCGCGAGAATGTAGGTCGTTCCCGTCGTCGCAACGAGGCCGAAGAAGATGAAGACCATGACTTCGCCGAGTCCCGAATAGCCGTAGGGGCGTTTTCCTCCGGTGTAGAACCACGCGGCGAGGATGGCGACAAGACCGACGGCTGGGAGCCACCAGATTTCCGAGAGCACCGTGACGCCCAACCCAGCCAGCGCGGCAATTCCACAAAAGATGACCGCAACGAGTCGAACCCGCTTCGCCGGGGCGGCACCGGACGCCGTCAACCGGGCCGGCCCGACCCGGTGGTTGTCCGTTCCGCGAATTCCGTCGGAATAGTCATTCGCGAAGTTCACGCCAATCTGTAGCGCAATCGCGATTGTGAAACACAGCGCGACGGCAATGAGGACGGTCGAATCCCACGCGTTGACACCGAGAAGGAGGAACTGTGCCACGGCAACTCCCCAACCGAGAAGCACGGGGGCGACGGCCAAACCTAGAGTCGCGGGTCGTGCCGCACGGATCCAATCACCGAACTGAGCTCTGCGGACCTGAGCACTCGAGCTAGCCCCGTGCTGGACAGTCCGGCCGCCTGGTCGACCGCTTCGTTGTGCCGCGGAACGCTTCTTTTTCGATGATCGAGATGCCATGACGTCATTCTACGATTCGGCAGCGGCGACCAGTTCCCGTAGCGCACGGCGGTCGACCTTGCCCGATGACAACCTCGGGAAATCGGTGACGGTGACGAACCGATATGGCCGGGCCTCGCGTGAGAGTTCCCGTTCAATGAGCGTCCGAATCTCGGTGCGATCGAGTTCCGTTGTGGACACCACCGCAGGCACCTGCCCCCAGGTGTCGTCGGAAAACCACGTGGCGACGGCGTCGATGCCGGCCGTGGCGAGCACACGGTCGACGTCACCGAGTGACACCTTGATTCCTCCCGTCACAATGACGTCGTCGGCCCGGCCCTCGACCGTGAGAACGCCATTCTCGAGCGA
>CANGCU010000047.1 GCA_947452355.1 Microbacteriaceae bacterium
AACGACCTGATGGCTGTAACCGTATTCATTGTCGTACCAAATGTAGACAACGGCGTGGTTTCCGCTCGTGATGGTCGCGAGTCCGTCGACAATCCCCGCGCGCCGCGATCCGAGGAAGTCCGTCGAGACCACCTCGGCGGATTCGATGTAGTCAATCTGTTGGCGCAGCGGCGAATTGAGTGAGGTGCTGCGGAGGAATCTATTGAGGTCTTCCTTGGTCACGGGACGATCGAGCGTGAGGTTCAGAATTGCCATGGACACGTCCGGGGTGGGCACTCGAATGGCGTTGCCGGTCAACTTTCCCGCGAGCTCAGGCAGCGCTTTTGCCACCGCGTTCGCGGCTCCCGTCTCGGTGAGCACCATGTTGAGAACCGCCGAACGACCTCGGCGATCGCCACTGTGAAAGTTGTCAATGAGATTTTGGTCGTTCGTAAACGAATGCACGGTTTCGACGTGTCCGTAGGAAATCCCATATTCATCGTTGATTGCTTTTAACACGGGGGTGATGGCGTTCGTTGTGCAGGATGCCGCGGTGACAATTCGATCGCTCTCGGTGATCGACTCGTGGTTGATTCCGTACACGACGTTCTTGAGGCTGCCCTTCCCCGGTGCGGTCAGCAAGACTCGGTCAACTCCCGTCGAACCGAGATGCTGACGCAAGCCATCTTCGTCGCGCCACCGGCCCGTGTTGTCGACAATCAGGCAATTCGTTATGCCGAATGCGGTGTAGTCAATTGCCCCGGGATCGTCCGCATAAATGACCTGGATGACGGTACCGTTCGCGATGATTCGATTATTCGCCTCGTCGACGGTGACGGACCCGTTGAAAGGTCCGTGAACTGAGTCGCGCCGAAGCAAACTCGCGCGTTTCACAAGATCCTTGGCGCCACCGTTTCGAACGACGATCGCGCGAAGCCTCAAGCCCCCGACACCATCCGAACGCGACAGGAGGATTCGTGCGACAAGACGACCGATTCGCCCAAAACCGTAGAGCACCACGTCGCGGGCTCCGAAAGTCTTGTCGGGTGAATTTCCGACCAACTCCCCTAGTTCGCTTGAGATGAAGCCCGCGAGGTCCGATGACGCCGACGCCCGAAAGACGGAATTCATCCGAGCAACATCAATGGATGCGGGCCCCGGGTCCAGTGCCACAACCGCCCGAACAAGTTCCGCCGTGAAATCGATGTCCAGTTCCTCGCCGTCGACGTGACGCGCGAATCGGTGAATCCGAACGATGTCAATCGGCGAAAGGTTGAGGAGGCTTCGGCCATGAACCGAGAGGACAATTCCATTGCCTCGGTACAGACGGCCAATGAGCGGAACGAGTTGTTCAGCGACAGCGACCTTGGCGGACCAATCGACCGACGCCGGATCCTCAGAATGTGTTGTCGACACAGAAAAGCCTCCCGTTTAATTCGTTCACCAGACTACCGAGTGCGGCGGCGACAGAACCGCACGGTTCGACTGCGCGGCTTTCCTGAGGGAATCGGTTTAGCCTAGGTTCATGAAAAGAATTTTCGCTGTGCTTGCGACGGTCGCTGTGATCAGCCTTGGGGTTACTGGATGCGTGGTCGGCCTCGGTGACGAGACGGTTGCGCAGACAGACGGCGGCTCTGCCACAACGTCATCCTTTGACCACACCGACATCATGTTCGCTCAGATGATGATTCCCCACCACACCCAGGCGGTCGAACTCGCGACGCTGGCACTGGCCAATACGACGACTCCCGCCATCCTCGATCTGGCTGGCCGGATAGCAGCTGCGCAACAACCCGAGATCGATCTCATGACATCGTGGGTTGAGTCCTCGGGCATGTCAATGGACATGGGTTCGGACATGACGATGCCGGGACTCGTGAGTGATTCGGATATGGAGATTATTCGCGCCGCGATGGGCGCAGATTTTGACGCACTGTTTCTCACCGACATGATTGCTCACCACGAAGGCGCAATCGTCATGGCAAAGGATGTCTTGGCTACGACAAAGAATGCCGAGGTCACCGCACTCGCCAACTCGATTATCACGTCGCAGAGTGCCGAAATTCAAGAAATGTACGCGCTGCTCGGCCCCTAAACATTGTGCGAGTAGACTGTAATCACTGCACTCGAGATTTTTCGACGTGTGCGTCGAATAACGCATCCCTCACCGCCAGACGGTTGACATCTTTTCTTCGGCGAACGACTGTGCCACTCGGCACGCTCGCCCAATAGACGGAGTGCGCACAAATGTGACGCTCTATCACCACACGAAACTGGTAAACCTGTGACTTCTCACACCTTCGGCATGCTCGGCGTGCCCGCCCCTCTCGTCGCTATTCTTGCGAAAGATGGCAAAGAAACACCATTCCCCATCCAGGTTGACACCCTGCCCGACACCCTCGGAGGTCGCGATGTGCTCGGTCGCGGAAAGACCGGGTCTGGCAAGACCCTCGCGTTCTCTATCCCGATGGTCGCTCGCCTCGGCACCGAACTCGCCGGCGGCAAACGTCGAGCCGGATACCCGCTCGGATTGATCCTCGCACCGACGCGCGAACTAGCGACCCAGATTGCTGCGGCACTTCAGCCCCTCGCGGATGCGTACGGGCTTCGTTCGATGACGATCTTCGGTGGAATTTCGCAGAATCGGCAGGTTGCGACCCTCAAGGAAGGCGTTGACATCGTTGTCGCCACCCCTGGTCGTCTCGAAGACCTCATGAAACAAGGTTTTGTGCACCTCAGTGCCGTCGAGATCACAGTGCTCGACGAAGCGGATCACATGGCCGACCTCGGGTTCCTGCCGATTGTCACTCGAATCCTTGCGGCAACTCCGTCCGGCGGCCAACGAATGCTGTTCAGTGCGACGCTGGACAACGGTGTCGACAAATTGGTCGCGAAGTTCCTCCACAATGAGGTCCTTCACTCGGTAGACGAAGCGAATTCGCACGTTGCGGCGATGACCCACCATGTGTTTGAGGTTGACGACGTCGACCGCAAGAACGCCCTCATCAAAGCCCTCGCGTCGGGAACGGGGCGCCGAATTCTGTTCATGCGAACCAAGCACCACGCGAAAAAACTCGCCAAAGTCTTGACCGAAGCTGGAATCCCCGCCGTTGACCTTCACGGCAACCTGTCTCAGCCTCAACGCGATCGCAACCTTGAAGCATTCAGCTCGGGGCGGGTCAAGGTGCTCGTCGCTACCGACGTCGCTGCTCGTGGCGTTCACGTCGACGACATCGAACTCGTCATCCACGTCGATCCTCCGATGGAGCACAAGGCGTATTTGCACCGCTCGGGCCGCACCGCTCGCGCCGGTTCAGAGGGCGACGTCGTCACAATCTGTTTGCCGACGCAACGGAAGGACCTCGCGGCTCTTCTGCGCAAAGCGGCCATCACCGTGACGCCAGAGCAGGTAACGGCGGAATCTCCCGCAGTCGTCAAACTGATTGGCGAGGTCGCCGAGTATGTCAAACCCGCGCCGCGCGCCGTCCAGCAACAACAGGGACAGCGCGGTTCATCGACCGGTGCCAACGCTCAGCGCAAACGCGCCCACAACGATCGATCGGGTCGGCCCGCTGCGACGGGCAAGGTCGGCGAACGTCCAGGGCAGTCCGCGAACAATTTCCGTGGCAGCCGCAACACGCAACCGACACGGTCGATTCGTCCGCAGGGGCGCTAACCAGCCCTGGTCAGCGGCCAGACAAAGGAATAAAGACTGACCGATGGTCAGTCTTTATTCATGGTCGGGCTGCACCGCTCGGCTCAAAATTGCTGCCGCCGACGCTGACGCGTCGGTAATGCAATTTTTCGAACCGGCGGGTCCACATGACAGCAAGGAATATGAATAAAGACTGACCGATGGTCAGTCTTTATTCATGGTCGGGCTGACAGGATTTGAACCTGCGACCCCTTGACCCCCAGTCAAGTGCGCTACCAAGCTGCGCCACAGCCCGCTGCCTCGCGGCAACTTGTCTAGCCTATCAAGATTTGGCCGACGGAAATTAGACCTCGAGCCCCAGCAATTCCTTGATCGCACGCTCGAACATGAGGTGATGCATGGCGACGTCCTCCACCGTTGTCGTCGGACACATGAGCGCCATGTTGTGGAATGGCGTCAACATAATTCCGCGATTTGCGAGGTAGAGGTGCAAGAAGTCCTCGAGCTCGCCGTCGGCGGCCGCGTTCGATTCGCCGCCGTTTCGGGGACTTGGGCGGACGAACCGATATTCGCAACGAGCACCCAACTGTGCAATCGACCAGGGCAGCTCGTACCTGTCGAACAGAACGTTCATGCCCTCGGTAAAGAGGGTGCACATCGAGATCATGTGGTCGAACGCAGATTCGGTGAGAACGTGTTCCAACGTCGCCCGCATGGCCGCAACGGACAGGGGGTTGCCGGCGAGTGTTCCACCGACGCCACCCATGTCGACTAAGTCGAGGTCGTCGCGCGCGAGGGCTTGAGCAGCAAAATCAGCCGAGAGTCCGTAAGCGCCCGTGGGGATACCTCCACCGATTGATTTCCCGATGACGACGATGTCGGGTTCAAGGTTCCAGGCGCGCGTCGCCCCACCATAGCCAGCACTGAAAGTGTGGGTTTCGTCGATGATGAGAAGTGCACCGTACTTACGTGTGAGTGCACGAACACCGTCGTGATAGCCGTCCTCGGGCAGGACGATCCCAATGTTCGTGAGAGCGGGTTCGATGAGAACTGCGGCAACATCACCGTGAGCGAGTTCACGCTCAAGCGCGTCGAGGTCGTTGAATTCCGCGACACGACTTGTTTCGAGAACGTCAACGGGCTCACCGACGTTTCCGGGCCGACTCATGGACTCACCGTTTGGTCCGACGACGATCAGGGACTCGTCGACGGAACCGTGATAGCAATAGGAGTGAAAAAGAATTTTCGATCGGCCTGTGAGTGCTCGAACAAGTCGAATGACCCAGCGGTTCGCATCGGTCGCGGTCAGGGCAAAACTCCACCGGTCCATCCCGAACCGGCGAGTCAATTCGGCGCCGACCCATTCCGCGTCCTCGGTCGGAAGCATCGTCGTGAGGCCGCCCTGTTCCGACACATGACGGACAACTGCCGCCGCCACCTCGGGCGCGGAGTGCCCAGCCATCGCTCCCGTATCTCCGAGAGCGAAGTCGATGTACTCGTTTCCGTCAATGTCGCGGATGGTGTTCCCCCGCGCCGATTCAAAATACACGGGGAATGAACCGGCCTTCTTGTTCATCCACGTCATTGGCACACGGCCAAACAGATGTTCCGCCGAGGCGTATGCCGCTTTGGATTTGGGGTGCGTCCTCTCGAATTCGTCACGCTCGCGAGTAAATAGTTCCTCTAGGCGACTGCGGTCGATTTCGGTCATCCGTGCACTTCCTTGTGAATCGTGAATGACCCAAGACTACTGTGCGCGCTGGCTTTCGAGCATGTCGTTCAAGAGCGACCACGACTGTCCGAAACGCGGGTGAAGTTCGAACGATTCGACTTTGGTGCGTGCGATCCACTGCAAATCGCTGCTTTCTAAATCGTTGTACGCGGGTTCAAAGTGCTCGCGCGTTTCGACGATGACCGTCGTGTACGCCCAAAAGTTGAGATCGATGACGTGGGTATCGAGTGCGATGAGTAGCTCCTCGGGAACCCCGGCTTCTTCGTGCGCCTCACGCATCGCACCGGCAATTGCGTCTTCCCCGAACTTCAGCGCTCCGCCCGGAATTCCCCACGTCCCACCGTGATGAGACCATTCGGCGCGAAGTTGCAACAGCACGCTGTCAGTCTCTCGATTCCAGACGAGCACACCCGCCGCGCCGAACATCCCCCAGACACGTTCACCGTTGGGCCCGTGAATCCAGTTGTCGCCGAAGTCACGCTGGTGGGGTGGGGGCAAGTAATTCACGGTCGAAAACTAACGCTTCGGCCCGCGACGCTCGCGCACGCGCATCGAGATGTTAATTGGAGAACCTTCGAACCCCCACACTTCACGGAGGCGCCGCGTGATGAATCGTCGGTATTGAGGGTCGAGAAAGCCGGTCGTGAAGAGGACAAACGTCGGGGGACGTGTCGATGCCTGCGTACCAAACAGCACTCGAGGCTGTTTGCCACCCCGAACCGGATGCGGATGAGCCGCCGCAAGTTCGGCGACGAACGCATTGAACTTGCCCGTTTGGATACGCGTGTCCCACGACTCGAGTGCAAGTTCCAACGCGGGAACCAATTTCTCGAGGTGGCGTCCCGTCCTGGCGGAAATGTTGACCCGTGGCGCCCAGGACACGTGCGCGAGGTCTTGTTCGATTTCGCGCTCAAGGTACCGTCGACGGTCGTCGTCGAGAAGGTCCCACTTATTGAACGCCAACACGAGCGCGCGTCCGGATTCGAGCGCCATGTCAATTATTCGGATGTCCTGCTCGCTGATCGGTTCGGTGACGTCCAACACAACAACCGCAACCTCGGCCTTTTCCAGAGCGGCGGCGGTTCGGAGCGACGCATAGAAATCAGCACCTTGTGCCATGTGCTGGCGGCGGCGGATTCCCGCTGTGTCGACAAATCGCCACACCTTCCCGCCCAGTTCAACCTGTTCATCGACGGGATCGCGGGTCGTACCCGCCAGCTCATTGACGACGACGCGCTCTTCGCCCGCGGTCTTGTTGAGTAGTGACGACTTCCCGACGTTCGGGCGGCCAATGATTGCCACCCGGCGGGGTCCACCGATTTCCGTCTTGGCGACAGCACTGATCTCGGGAAGGACCGTGAGCACCTTGTCTAACAGGTCAGCGACGCCCCGGCCGTGTAGGGCCGAAACAGGCCACGGTTCGCCTAAACCAAGAGACCACAGCGCGGCCGCCTCCGGTTCCTGCCGAGCATCATCGATCTTGTTGCCCACGAGGATCACCGGCTTTTTCGAGGAGCGAAGCATCTTGACGACGCGCTCGTCCGTCGCGGTCGCACCGACCATCGCGTCGACCACGAACAGCACAGCATCCGCTAGTTCGACCGCGATTTCGGCCTGGGCGGCGACGCTCTTGTCAATACCGCGTGCATCAGGTTCCCAACCGCCGGTGTCAACGAGCGTGAATTTCCGATCGTTCCACTCCGCCTTGTACGTGACACGGTCTCGGGTCACCCCGGGGACATCTTCGACAACCGCTTCGCGACGGCCGAGGATTCGATTCACGAGTGCGGACTTCCCGACGTTCGGTCGACCCACGATGGCCAACACAGGCAGAGCCGGCAGCTCAATTACCTCGTCCGTGTCACCAAGATGGGATTCCAGCAGCGAGATGTCATCGTCGTCAAGGTCATAGTCCGCGAGCCCTTGTCGGAGGGCATCAGCGCGTTGGGCAGCTTCCGAGTCGGTCAACTCGGACATGCGCTCGACGAGATCACTAATGTCATCGTCGTATTCGTCGCTCATGCGTTGCTCCCTGCTCGCACAATGTCGACAATGGTCGACACGGTGTCCGAAAATGTGATGTCCGACGAATCAACCACCGTCACACCGGGAGCGGCGGTACGGAAATCAACGACGTGGGAGTCTTTGGCATCTCGCTCGCGAACCGATGCGGTCGTTTCGGCAAGATCTCGGCTGGCGACATCACCAGCCCTTCTCGCAATTCTAACCTCTTCCTGTGCGGTCAGAAGAATCCGCACCGGTGCATCCTTGAACACGACCGTGGTCATGTCCCTCCCCTCGGCGACAACACCCGGGAACGACGCATCTGCCACCAACTGCCGTGCAGACTGTTTCATCCAGTCGCGGACTCTCAAGTTCCGTGCAACGGCGCTGACGGCGAGACTAATTCGAGGGTCGCGGATCCACTCCGTGACGTCGACCGTTCCCACGCGGACTTGATTGTTCGATGGATCCAACGAAATCGAATACGGAAACGAGTCGAGAAGACCTACGATTGCGTCCTCGTCTGAAAGGTCAACACCGAGTTCGAGGGCCCACCAGGTCAAGGCTCGGTACGCCGCACCAGTGTCGAGAAAACCAAAACCTAGTTTCGTCGCCACCGCTCTCGACACAGATGACTTCCCGCTCCCCGCCGGACCGTCGATCGCGACGATCTTCACGAGCCTTCGCCCGCGATTCTCCAACCCCGCGCCTCGAGGGCGCTCACCAATGATTCCTCGACGTCGGGCAGAACCGAGACTTCGGCGAATCCGATCGCTGACCCCGGTGAATGCTC
>CANGCU010000048.1 GCA_947452355.1 Microbacteriaceae bacterium
GCGGCAAGGGCTGCGAGGTGTGGGACTACGAGGGCAACACGTACCTCGACTTCTCGAGCATGCTCGTCAACGTCAACATCGGGCATCAGCACCCCAAGGTCGTTGACGCGATCAAGGCGCAGGCCGACATCCTCACGACCGTTGCCCCCGCCCACGCCAACAACATGCGGGCGCTTGCGGCCGAAAAGATTCTCGCTCACGTTCCCGACACATTCACCAAGGTGTTCTTCACCAACGGCGGTGCGGACGCGAATGAAAACGCCATCCGCATGGCGCGCATTCACACGGGCCGCGACAAGGTCATCTCGTTCTACCGGTCGTATCACGGGAACACCGGCGCGGCCATCGTCGCGACGGGCGACTGGCGCCGTATCCCCAACGAATACTCGCGCGGACACGTTCACGTGTTCGGCCCGCACCTCTACCGATCGGAATACTGGTCGACGACTCCCGAGCAAGAATCCGAGCGCGCCCTTCATCACCTCGAACGAGTCATCCAGGCACAAGGCCCCGATTCGATTGCGGCGTTCCTCATCGAGACGGTTCCCGGCACCGCCGGCATCCTTACTCCCCCGCCCGGATACCTCAAGGGCGTGCGGGCCCTCGCCGACAAGTACGGCATCATCCTCATTCTCGACGAGGTCATGGCCGGCTTCGGTCGAACCGGTGAGTGGTTCGCGTTCGATGCGTTCGATGTCGTCCCCGACCTCATCACGTTCGCCAAGGGCGTCAACTCAGGGTACGTCCCCGTCGGTGGCGTCATCATCTCGGGTGACATCGCCAAGACCTTCGATGACCGCGTCTTCCCCGGCGGCCTGACCTATTCGGGTCACCCGCTCGCCGCAGCGAGCATCGTTGCCGCAATCGGCGCGATGGAAGACGAAGGCGTCATCGAAAACGCCCGTTCCATCGGTGAGAACGTTCTGGGTCCCGGTCTTCGCGAACTTCAGACGAAACACGACGTCATCGGTGACGTTCGCGGGTCCGGCGTCTTCTGGGCACTCGAGTTCGTCGCCGATCGCGAGACGCGAACACCTGTTGATGCAGCCTGGATGGGGAAACTGAGGACCGCACTGTTCGCAGCGCGGCTGGTCCCGTTCATGGCCGACAACCGCCTGCACGTCGTTCCGCCGTGTGTCGTCACCGAGGACGAGGCGCGTCGCGGACTCGCGATCATCGACCAGGTCTTGTCTGAACTGAACTAGTCATCGCCCGCGAAACGGCACAATAAGACATATGGACTCCTCCGCATTTAGTTCGTTCCTCGCGTCACGCCGCAGCACCCGAGACTTCCTACCGAAGCCGGTGCCGCAGGATGTGATTGACGCGATTTTGACGGATGCGATGACGGCTCCGAGCTGGTCCAACACCCGACCGTACATGGTGGCGGTGGCGACGGGCGAGGTTCGCGATCGCATTTCAACCGAGTTGCTGCGTCGGTGGGCGATTGCGGGCGAGGCGCTGCGCGGCTCGTGGTGGAAAAAGGTGTTGTTTTTCCTCAAGCGCGACGGGTTACCGACGAGCGACTACAAGGTGTGGCGACCGTATCCGAAAGATGTGCAACCGCGCAGCCAAAAGATCGGCCGTGACCTGTACACGCACATCGGTGTCGCACGCGGCGACAAGGCTGCGCGTGACCGCGAGTGGGCACGAAACTTCGACATGTTCGGAGCGCCCGTCGCAATCTTCATTTTCACTCACTCGGGGTTGCCGACCTATGCCGTTTCCGACGCCGGCTTGTTCATGGAAAACCTCATGTTGTCCGCGCACGCACGCGGGCTCGGGACCTGCGCACAGGGCGCTCTCGCCGTGTGGTCCGATCCGGTCAAAGCTGAATTCGACGTGCCGAAACAGTACAAGTTGCTGTGTGGAATCTCGATCGGTTACCCCTCGAAGGACAAGGTCAACACGTTCCGCGCCGAGCGTCTGCCGATCGCGGACATTACGCTTCGGCCGAAGAGTTAGCGCGCAAGTCGCGTGCGCACGGCGAGTGCTGCACACGCGATTACGGCAGCGCCGCCAATAGCAACGTCGACAGTTATCACCTCGCCCAACAACAACGCCGCCCACACGATCGACAGGACGGGCTGAATCAACTGCACTTGGCTCACGGTCGTGATTGGTCCGATGGCGAGTCCGCGATACCACCCGAAGAACGACAGATACATCGATATGGCGCCGAGGTAGACGAACGCCGCCCACTGCCACGGTGTTGCGGTGATGGGTTGGGTTGCGGCCGACACGACGGTCATGATGATCATCACGGGCGACCAGATGACGAGCGTCCACGAAATCGTTTGCCACGAGCCCAGTTCACGAGACACCACGGCACCTTCGCTGTACCCAATCGCCGAGGTGACGACCGCGCCGACCAACAACAGATCCGCCCATTCGAAGTGACCGAATTCACCCGCGGCGAGGCTTGCGAACGAAATCGCCGCGACCGCCCCGAGTATCGCGAACACCCAGAACCGCCCGGGAACTCGCTCGCTCGTTCGAATGACGGCGACAACCGCAGTGGCAGCGGGCAACAGTCCGATAACAACCGCCGCGTGTGAGGCGGGAACTGTCTGCAGCGCAAAGGAGGTGAAAAAGGGGAACCCCACTACAACTCCCGCGCCAACCACAACCAGGTGACGGAACTGGCGGGCATTCGGCAGTTTTTGGCGGGTTGTGACCAACACGATGGTGGCGAGTATTGCCGCGAGAACAGCCCTGCCTGATCCGATAAAGAGCGGGCTCATCCCGCCGACCGCGACACGGGTGAGCGGAACAGTGAACGAAAAGGCGAGAACCCCGAGGAACCCCCAACCGAGTCCCGCCGCACGAGAAGACAACAGCTATGCGGCCCCGTCGAACATTCCGGTGACGGATCCTTCGCCGAACACCTCGCGAATGGCCGTAGCGATAGTTGGCGCGATTGACAGAACTTCGAGTCGATCCCAGCGCTTCTCTTCGGGGATCGGCAGGGTGTCGGTGACGACGACCTTGTCAATGAAATCCGCCTGCAAGATTTCGGTGGCGGGGTCCGAGAACACGGCGTGCGTCGCCGCGACGACGACTCCCTTCGCGCCGGCGTTCTTCAACGCTTCGGCGGCCTTGACGATGGTTCGACCGGTGTCGATGAGGTCGTCAACGATGAGACACACGCGCCCCTCGACGTCACCAACGATTTCATGCACCGAAACCTGGTTTGCGATTTTGGGATCGCGACGCTTGTGGATGAGGGCAAGGGGTGCTCCGAGCTTGTCGCTCCACACGTCGGCAACGCGAACGCGACCCATGTCCGGGCTCACAACCGTGAGAATCGACGGGTCAATTTGTGCCCGGAAGTGCTCGAGCAGGACGGGCATCGCGAACAGGTGGTCGAACGGTCCGTCGAAGAAACCCTGAATCTGTGCTGCGTGAATGTCGACCGACATAATTCGGTCGGCTCCGGCCGTCTTGAAGAGGTCAGCGACGAGTCTCGCTGAAATCGGTTCGCGTCCGCGGCTCTTCTTGTCTTGGCGGGCGTAGGGGTAAAACGGTGCGACCACGGTGATGCGCTTCGCGCTAGCACGCTTGAGTGCGTCGACCATGATGAGCTGTTCCATGAGCCATTCGTTAATGGGGGTGCAGTGGGACTGAATGACGAACGCGTCGGTACCACGAACGGACTCGTCGAAACGGGCATAGATTTCACCGTTAGCGAAGGTGCGGGCGTCGGTCGGCCACAGCTCGGTTCCCAACTCCGCCGCGATGTCCTGCGAGAGCTGGGGATGGGCTCGGCCCGAAATGAGGATGAGCTTCTTCTTGCCAGCCAACTCCATGGTGTCCATTGGACTACTCGCTTTCCTGTGTCGCGTGTTTCGCGGCCTCGGCGGCAGCGGTGCCCGATCGATTGTTTTCGACCCAACCCTCGACGTTGCGCTGCCCAGCGACCGTCATTCCCAGCGACCCCGCTGGGACGTTTCGTCGGACGATCGTTCCGGCGGCCGTGTATGACCCATCCGCGATCGTGACAGGCGCAACAAAGACGTTGTGTGACCCGGTTCGGACGTGCGATCCGACGACGGTCGCGTGCTTGGCGACACCGTCGTAGTTCGCCGTGATAGTTCCGGCTCCGATATTCGATTCCTCGCCGACGGTCGTGTCGCCGATGTACGAAAGATGCGGAACTTTGCTGCCGCGGCCAATCTGAGAATTCTTGGTTTCGACGAACGCGCCAATCTTGCCGCCTTCACCGAGGACGGTTCCGGGTCGCAGGTACGAGAACGGGCCAACGCTGGCGTTCGCTTCGATGACGGCGAGCGTCGCGTCGGTCCGAGTGACGGTCGCACCTTCTCCGATTTCGCAATCGCGCAGAGTCGTGTCGGGGCCAACCGTCGCGCAACACGCGATGCTCGTCGCGCCCTTGAGGAAGGTTCCGGGGAGGATGTGGGCGTCGGGTTCGATCGAGACCGCACGATCGATCCACGTCGTCGCCGGGTCGTCGATGGACACGCCGTTCAGTTGGTGTCCGCGCACGATCATCGCGTTGAGCCGTGCCTGAACCGCGGAGAGTTGTGCGCGGTCGTTGACTCCCGCAACGACCCACGCTTCGTAGACGGGGTTTGCGCCGACGGTGAGGTTGTCGTTCGCGAGAAGTTCAATGACGTCGGTCAAGTATTTTTCACCCTGGGCGTTCGACGTTCCGACCTTGCCGAGCGAGTCCTTGAGCGCCGACGCACGGAAAACGTAGGTTCCGGTATTGATCTCGGAAATTCCCAACTCGTCCTCGGCGGCGTCCTTGTGCTCAACGATTCGGTGGAACTCACCTGCCGAGTCTCGAACGATTCGACCGTAACCCGTTGGGTCATCGACGAGGGCGGAAAGAACGGATGCGGCACGTTCGCGCTGGCGGTGTTCGTCAATCAAATCGGCCAGAGTTTCCGCGTCCAGCAAGGGCACGTCGCCACTGATGACAACGACGTCACCGTCGAAATCGGCGAGGGAATCCAGCGCGAGTTCAACCGCACGACCCGTTCCGGGGACGTTGTCTTGGTCGACAATCACGACGCCGTCGGACAGTTCACTAATAGCCGCGGCCACCGCGTCGCGCTGGTGTCGAACGACCGCGACCGTTCGTGCGGGGTGCAGTGCGGCGACCGTTGACAACACGTGCCCGATCATCGGCACACCCGCAATCGGGTGCAATACCTTGGCCGTTGCGGATTTCATCCGCGTTCCCTCCCCGGCGGCGAGAATCACCACGGCGAGGGAAGCATCGGTCATATGACCATTCTGGCACTAGCCGTACGCCACGGTCGGTTGGGCGCGGAGTGTCACACAAATTCGGGCAGAATAGAAGAGCCCTGCGGGGCAATGCCCCTTAGTGTAATGGCAGCACGGCATCCTTTGGAGATGTTCGGTCTTGGTTCGAATCCAGGAGGGGCAGCCACTATCGGCCGAGTTTGTCGGCCACCTCAAGCCACCGAGATTCGAGCGCGTCGAGGTTCGTTGTCGCGGCGCCGAGTTCGGCTGACACATCCGCGAGCCCCTGATAGTCGCCCTGTTCGTGCTCGGCGAGCCGAACGTGAATCGTGTCGATCGACGCCTTGAGGTTCTGAATCTGTCGCTCGAGTGATTTGAATTCCTTGTCGAGCGCGTGCCGCTCGGCACCACTGAGCTCCGTCGTTTTCGCCGTGGGTTTCGCGGTCGCGGCAACAACCGGCGTCACGGGACGTGCATCGAGCCGCAGGTATTCGTCGACACCGCCCGGAAGGTGCCGAATGCGCTTGCCGATGACCGCGTACTGCTGGTCTGTGACCCGCTCGAGCAGATACCGGTCGTGCGACACGACGATGAGTGTTCCCGGCCACGAGTCGAGCACGTCCTCGAGAGCCGCGAGCATGTCGGTGTCCAAGTCGTTGGTCGGCTCGTCGAGAAGAAGAACGTTGGGCTCGTCCAAGAGGATGAGCAGGATCTGAAGTCGCCGCTTCTGACCACCGGACAGATCCTTGACCGGGGTTTGGATGTGTGCGCTCGAAAAGCCGAGTCGCTCGAGCAACTGGCCGGGCGACATTTCGATGCCGCCCGCGTTGTACGTCGTCTTGAATTCGGCGATGACCGAACTCACACGGTCGTTCATGTATTTCTCGAGCCCCTCGAGCCGTTGGTCGAGCCGGCGAAGCTTCACGGTCTTGCCCTGCTTGACCCGACCGCTCGTCGCGTGCAGGCTCCCGTCGATGAGTCCCAACAGGGTCGACTTTCCCGCACCGTTTCGCCCGAGGATTCCGGTTCGCTCCCCCGGTGCGATGCGCCATTCAACGTCTTCCAGAATCACCGTCTCGCCGAAGGCAAAACCAACGTCGAGCAAATCGACGACGTCTTTTCCGAGTCGCTGTGTCGCCATCTTGGCCAATTCCACGCGGTCGCGTGGTGGCGGCACGTCGGCAATGAGTTCCGTCGCCGCATCGATGCGGAACTTCGGCTTCGACGTGCGCGCCGGCGCCCCGCGGCGAAGCCACGCGAGTTCTTTGCGCAACAGGTTCTGGCGCCTCTCTTCGCTCGAGGCTGCCTGGCGATCGCGCTCCACGCGCTGCAAAATGTACGCCGCGTAACCGCCCTCGAATTTATCGACGATGCCGTCGTGGACCTCCCACGTGTCCGTCGAAATAGCGTCGAGGAACCACCGGTCGTGGGTGACGACAACGAGAGCACCCGAGCCGGTCGGCCATCGCCGGATCAAGTGCTCGGCCAGCCAGTTCACCCCGGAAACGTCGAGGTGGTTGGTCGGTTCGTCGAGCAAGAGCACATCCCACTCACCGACAAGAAGTCGGGCGAGGGCGACGCGACGACGTTGACCACCGGAAAGATCTCCGATTCGCGCGGTGACATCGACGTCACCAAGGAGCCCCGCGAGCACGTCGCGAATCGCGGGCGACGACGCCCACTCGTGTTCCGGACCCTCGCCGACGACAACCCGAGCAACGGTGTCGTCGTCCTCGAACGTGTCGTCCTGCGTGAGCGTACCGACCTGCGTACCCCCGCGAACGGTCACCCGGCCCGAATCCGGTTTCAGTGTTCCGCCGATAATCGACATGAGCGTCGACTTGCCATCCCCATTGCGGCCGACGACACCGATGCGGTCCCCCGCGTGAATTCCAATGGTCAGGTTGTTCAACACGACCCGGTTCGGGTACTCGTGCGACACACTCTCTAATCCGACCAGGTTCACCTCGTCAGTTTAGACAGGTAAAAGGTTAGAGAATGGAGGGGTGTCCCGACGATCCCTCACTGTGCTGACCTTCTCGCTCGCCGCTGTGTGGATTGCGCTCGACCAGGTGACGAAGTTCTGGGCCGAGAACTCGCTCGTCGGTCAGCCTCGCGTTCCCGTCCTGGGCGGATGGTTCGGCCTCATTTTGGTGTACAACCCGGGCGCGGCTTTTGGACTCGGCACGGGGTACATCTGGATTCTCACCGTGATTGCGGGAATCGCGGCCATTGCGCTCGTCGTCCTCGCGTTTCGCGTCCCATCGTTGGTCTGGGGAATTGCCATCGGGTCGATGCTCGGCGGTGCCATCTCGCACTTCTTCGACCGGCTTCTTCGCGGAGAAACCCTTGGGTCGGGCCACATCGTCGACTTCATTGACTACGGCGGATTCTTCGTCGGTAACGTCGCCGACATCGCACTCGTCGGTGCGGCCCTCGGCGCAGTACTTCTCAGCTTTCTGGGAGTACCGTTTAGCGAATCCGCGCGCCCGGCACCGGAGACGTCACCGACTGCGCCTTCTTCCCGTCAGCCGTAAACGCGGCCACGAGGTGTGAGGCGGCATCGTCGTCGTCGACGAGTAACGCCAGAGTCGGACCGCTGCCCGACACAATTCCCGCAAGCGCACCGTGAGTTTCCCCGAACTCGAGCACGTCACCCAGGTGCGGTTTGAGTTGCAACGCCGCCGCCTGCAGATCGTTTCGCAAGTATTCGGCAAGGGCGGTCGCATCCCC
>CANGCU010000049.1 GCA_947452355.1 Microbacteriaceae bacterium
GCAACGCTGCCCAGTGGTGAACCTGACGCATGAGTAGACCACCACGAATGTCGAACGTGAGGTTGAGCGTCGATGAGTACGCGGCCGACATCTGAATGCCCTTGAGTGGCACGTAGCTTCCGTCGTAGTGCATTTCGGACATCGATGGGTCGTAGAAGAACGTGAGGAACGTTCCCGAGAGCAAAATGATGACGAACGAGTACAGCGCAATTTCGCCGAGCATAAACGACCAGTGATCGGGGAAGATCTTGCGACCGAGGAACTTCACTGCTCCAGAGATACTCGTTCGCTCGTCGACGTAGTTGGCTACCCCTCCGACAAAACGCATGCCGCGTCCAGACGAGGTTCGGACTGGCGCTTGCTTCTTTTGTGTTGCAACACTCATCGTGCACGCTCCCAATAGCTAGGCCCAACTGGTTCAAGGAAATCGCTCTGCGCGACGAGGTACCCCTCAGCGTCGACCGTGATCGGCAATTGGGGAAGTGGTCGCGCAGCGGGGCCGAAGATAACTGCGCAGTGGTTCGAAACGTCGAATTGAGATTGGTGGCACGGGCACAGCAGGTGGTGTGTTTGCTGTTCGTATAGCGCGACAGGGCAACCGACGTGAGTGCAAATCTTTGAGTAGGCAACAATGCCGTCGTACGACCACGACTTACGGTCTTCGGCCTCGTTCAATTCCGCGAGAGGAAGACGCATGAGCAGCACTGCTGCTTTTGCCTTTTCATCCAGGAAGCCTTCGGTCATCTCCAGAATGTTTTCGGGAATCACGTGGAAGGCGGAGCCGATCGTGACCTCACTTGCTTTGATCGGAACTCCACCCGGGTCGTGAGTGAGTCGAACACCCTTTTTCCACGACGTAAATCCAAGCACGTCCTCTGGCCGGTTCGCGGGAGCCAGGTCGCGGAACAGCGCGATGGACGGAATGGGGAATGCAACAAGGGCGCCAATCAGGGAATTACGCAGCACGCGTCGACGAGTCCAACCGGATTCCTTGTTCGCTTCCTGGAAAATCTCTACTGCGCGACCACGGGTTTCGTCGCTACCGCGCGTTCCGTGACGCTCTTCGACAAGGTCGTGTCCGTGCATGAGCGATTTTGCCCAGTGGACCGCGCCGACACCGAGTGCCAAGAGCCCAGCAGCGATTGCGAGTCCAACAAACATGTTGTTGAGACGCGTCGTGCCGAGGTCACCGGGCACGATCGGGAAAATGAAGTTGAGAGCAAACGCCGCGACGCTCAAGAGTGCCGATACGACGAAGAGAACAGAAATTCCACGTTCTGCACCGGAATCGCGGGCGGGGGACTCGTCGGTAACGCGCTTGTGCTCAGGTTCAAATCCAGGGTTCTGGATGCGATCAGGACGCGAAACAGCGCTGCTTGATTTCGCCGCCAGCTCGGATTTCTTGTCAACCATGAGGTGACCCTTTCTTTAAACCTAGTTCGACTTTGCGGTCAGCCAGATGGTGATGGCGACGAGTCCGCCGAGCATGAAGATCCACACGAAAAGCCCCTCGGAAACTGGACCAAGGTTGCCCAAATCCATTCCACCGACCGATGGGTTTTCGTCAAGGAACTTGAGGTACGCAATGATGTCCCGCTTTTCGGACGGCGTCACGTTCATGTCAGAGAACACGGGCATGTTCTGTGGGCCTGTGACCATCGCGGCGTAAATGTGCACTGGGTCAATGTTGTGAAGGTTCGGCGCCCACTTGCCCTCGGTCAGCGCGCCGCCCGCACCGGCAACGTTATGACACATTGCACAGTTGACACGGAAGAGTTCGGCACCGTTGGCAGCGTTACCGCCCTGAAGTGATGCTTCGGTCGGTACTCCTGGACCGGGAGCGAGGCTCGCGACCCATGCGGCCATCGCATCGATCTCGGGCTGAGTGAATTGGACGGGCTTCTTTTCGGCCTGGGGTCCGCTTCCCGACATGGGCATACGACCGCTTCCGACCTGGAACTCGACGGCAAGTGCGCCGGCGCCGATTAGCGACGGGCCTGCTTTTGTGCCTTGCGCACTAAGGCCGTGGCACGACGCACAGTTCGACGAAAACAGCGCTTTACCGTCGGCAATTTGCGTGGCCGAAACGGGGGCATCGGCTGCGCTGGCAGTTCCAGTGAACGCCGCGTAAGCACCGCCTGAAACGAACAGTCCGATAACGATGAGGGCAATGGAGGAAAGTGGGTGACGACGACCAGACCGGTTGAGTGAGCGTGACATGGGATCTTTCGTTATTTCAGTACGTAGATGACGAGGAACAAACCAATCCAGACGACGTCGACGAAGTGCCAGTAGTAGGAAACTGCCACCATCGACATGGCGTCGCGATGTGTGAAAACCTTCAGGGCCTGGACTCGACCAATCATGAGAAGGAAGGCGATGAGTCCGATGGTTACGTGGAGTCCGTGGAAACCGGTTGTGAGGTAGAAGCCTGTACCGTACGCGTCACCGTTGAGCATCACCCATTCGCTTGTGAGGTTCGCGTATTCGTAAACCTGACCGACGACAAAGAAAGCGCCCATTGCGTAGGTGAGCCAGAACCATTCGACGACACCCCATTTTGACGGTGCCCAGCCCGTTCGACGTGGCTGCAAGCGTTCCGCTGCGAAGACACCCATTTGACAGGTGACGGACGAAAGAACGAGCACCGTGGTGTTGAGTGTCGAAAATGGGATGTTGAGCTTCGCTGTTTGTACTGCCCAAATTTCGGGAGCCATGGAGCGCAACGAGAAGTAAATCGCGAAGAGACCGGCGAAGAACATCACCTCGCTCGCGAGCCACACGATAGTTCCAACGGCTACCGCATTTGGTCGGTTTACCACCGATTGCGGGCTAATCATCGAGGCGCTAGTCACAACTTCTATTATGTCGAACTTCACGTCGCGCATTGACCATTTTGGGGCGTTTTGGCGGGTATTTTGCGAACTTTTCATCAATTTTGCGTGACTCGAAAACGGTAGGGTAGGGGAGTGACTTCCGAAACGTGGCCGACCCTTCTCGAGACGATTCTCGACGGTCGATCGTTGACGGTCGCAGAGGCATCACGGGCCATGACGAGCATCATGAACGGCGAGGTGAGCGAAGCCCGGCTCGCCGCCTTCCTCGTCGCGCTTCGCGCAAAGGGGGAGTCCGTCGACGAGGTCGTCGGCTTCCGTGACGCCATTCTGTCCGCCGCGATCCCGCTCGATGTGTCAACCGATGCGGTTGACATCGTGGGATCGGGGGGAGACCCCGTCGGGGTGATCAACGTCTCGTCGATCGCCGCAATGGTCGTATCCGCCGCGGGTACACCGGTTATCAAGCACGGAAACAGGGCGGCAAGTTCGAAATCGGGGGCAAACGACGTACTGACGGCCCTCGGTATCAACATTTCGCTCGACGCACCAGCGGTAGCTCGTGTTTTCGCGGAAATCGGGGTGACGTTCGTCAACGCGGTGGTGTTTCACCCCGGATTCCGCAACGCAGGCCCCGTTCGCCGGGAGTTGGCGATTCCCACAATTTTCAATGTGCTCGGGCCGTTGTGTAATCCGGCGCGACCCGAAGCGAATGCTCTGGGGATGTCGAATCCCGCGCGAATCCCGCTCGCCGTTGGGCTTTTTCAGCAACGAGGCGCAACGGCGCTCGTCTACCGCGGCGAGGACGGTATCGACAAGATCACGACAACCGGACACTCCAAGGTGTTCGAGGTGAGTCGCGGAAGCGTCACGGAACACGATTTCGACCCGCGTGAGGTTGGATTCGCGTATTCCACAATCGACGACATTCGCGGGGGAACTCCCGAGGAGAACGCGGCGTTGGCTCGAACGGTTCTCGCGGGGGAGAAAAACGCTGCGCGGGACATCATTGTGCTGAATTCGGCCGCCGGCATCGTCGCACACCGTTTGTCCACGAATCCTGCCGAGCGCGATCGTTCGTTTGTTGACCGGATGTCCCAGGCCGTCGAGGTTGCACAACACTCGATCGATTCGGGTGCGGCGAGCGCAAAACTCGATGCCTGGGTCGCCGCAACGAACTAAGCAGTGTCGCTCGACACGCCGTAATGACCAGCAGTGTTGCGGCACCAGTTGTTATCGTTTATCGTTACTTACATAATGATAAACGATAAGGAGTTCATCTGATGTCCAATCCAATGTATTTGCTCTTACTTGTGTTACCGATCGCGCTCTTCGCAATTGCAATTGCCCTAGCCGCTGTGGTGATTCGGGGGAGGAGTCCCGAGAACCGCATCCGTTTGCTTGCGCAAGTCACGAGATGGGGTGCGTGGGGAGTGGCGGCGTTATGGTTAGCGGGGTCAGCACGCGAGATATTCCGAGTGCTTTTCAGCGCGAGCGTTTCGGTGCAAATTGGCGTGTCGCCGTTCTGGCCGGTCCTTCCGAACGAAGTGAGCGCAACTCCCGGGACCGCGCAGGTTGAAACGGGGGTATTCGATGATGGATTTACTCAAGCAAACATTCATTTATCGGGGTTGAGTGGGGAAACGCGTGGCCTAATCGCACTCGAGAACATTGCGGGTGCGCTTTCTGTTCTGATTCTGTGTTTACTGGTGGGTCGACTCGCCGGCGGAATCGTCCGGGGCCGCGTTTTCGACTCCGTGCGGGGAAAAGATTTGGTCATTGCGGGAGCCATATTCTTTGGGTCAGGTCTCACCGAAATGATCGCAAATGCTTTCCGCCAAATGGCAATCCTCGACGAAGCAGCACCACGGCAATTCTCATGGGACACGACATCATGGACAGCCTCGCCGACGGAAGCTCATACCCAAGTGTTCGGGGTTGTGGCGTGGGCCTGGTCACCCTCGGCGCCAACGTGGCCATTCATTGCTGCGGCAGTAGCCTTCATCGCTGCGATGGTGATGCGACGGGGAAACCAATTAGAAACCGAGACGGAGGGGTTGATCTAAATGGGCGAACAAGAATCGACTCGAGTTCGATGCAACCTTGATGATCTGCTCAGGAAGCGCAAGATGACACTCACGCAACTGTCACAACTGACCGACATCTCTTTGGTGAATCTGTCTGTTCTCAAGAACGACCGTGCGCGAGCCATTCGGTTTACTACTCTGGTCGCACTGTGTGACGCTCTGCAATGCCAGCCCGGGGACATCTTCTCGGTGGTTGACGCGGTGCCCGAAGGGGGAAGTGGTGGGTAAGTGCCCGTTTTGGGCGAGTTTCATTTATTCTGACATAATGTACATTATCGGATAAAGCCGTACGTTGGGAATCGCTACGAAACCCGCTCCAACACGTCCAGTAGTTCAGGCGGCCCGACAAACGGGCTTTCCGCTCGAATCTCGTTGAGTGTCCACCAGCGAATGTCGATGACGTCATGGTGTTCCGATTCGGTCCAACCCGAGCGATCCAGTTCAAAGTCGTCGACTCGTAGCGCATAGAAATGATCGACGTACGAGTGGTAGTTCGTGCCGTCCGGCCAATCCCAATAACCCGACACGGCCACCAGCAGGTTACCGAGTTGCTCAGGGTCAACGATTAGCCCCGTCTCCTCGCGCAATTCACGAACGGCCGCGTCGAGGGGTGTTTCACCGTCGTCGATGCCGCCGCCTGGCGTAATCCACCGAGGCGGGAGCCCGACACGAGCGTCGAAATGGGTCAGCATGAGCAGGAACCGTCCCGTGCCATCATGCAGCACGATGCGCGCTGTTTCTCGGTGAGTGACGTGATGACGACCGTCTGGGTGAATCATTTCCCGCCCTTGTTGACCAACCCGAATGCACGCATCGAGACCTGAACCATCGGACCGATTCCGAACACGAACAACAGGGTTCCGAGCCCAATGGGTCCTCCGAGCGCAATCCCGATGATAGTCGCGCCGCCTTCCAAGACGGTTCGAACAATCCATACGGGCTTCTGGAATTTCCTGACCGATCCCGTCATGAGACCGTCCCGCGGTCCAGGGCCAAGTTTCGCACCGATGTACACACCAGTTCCGAGGGCGATAATCGCCATGCCGAGGATGTACCACCCTGCTTGCGCAACGATTCCCCAGGTGGATGCATCGGGAACGAATCGGAGTGACAGATCAACAAAAGGTCCGATGAGCAGCGCATTAAAGACCGTCCCGAGGCCCGGCATCTGCTTGAGCGGGATCCACAGCAACAGGATCAGGGCACTAGCGAGTACGGTTGCCAGCCCGAAGCTCAGTCCCGTGATGTTCGCCAATCCCCGACCAAAAACATCCCACGGCGCCAGTCCAATTGCCGCACGAATTTGAAAGGCGATTCCGAGTCCGAAGAGGTACAGCCCGACGATGAGTCGGGCAAGCACGAGGGCCTTGGGAAACTCGATGTTTGCCACGTTCCCTGGTTACCCGCCGAAAGACGCGGTGTCACCGACAAGGCGCGTATTGTCCGCTGGAACCGGCTCGACGGCAGCGAGGACGATCTCAGCGGCGAATTCGGATACGTTGTACAACTTCCCCACCGCCTCTTTGCGCGCGTCAATCACTCCGGGATTGGCGCGATCCAAGAGTGTCGCGGTGACGGTTCCTTCGATCATGTCGGCCGAAACGACGACAAAACCGATGCCGTCGGCCTCTAGGGACGGAATGAGTTCTCGCAAAGCGTCCTCGCCCGCACGTTTCGACAGAGCAACGGGAAGGTACTCCGGCATCGTGTCGACGGTCCGGATGAAGTGGGCCTGGTGGCTCGTGACGAACACGATGCGTGAACCGGCGTGAAGCAAGGGCCTCAGCGTCTGGAGGGCGTTGACCTGTGCATCGCGATTGAGTCGCATCGCGTAATCCTCGCCCTTGCCCGCTTCCATTCCGCCCGAGGCATTGAGCACGAGGATGTCGAGTCCCCCGAATTCTTTCTGCAGTGTGTCGCGCAGGCGCGTGATCGAGTCGTAATCCGTCAGGTCGGCGCCCACGACGAGCGCTTCGCCGCCGTTCTCACGAATTCCCGCTGCGACTTTTTCCGCGCGGGCTTCCTTGTCACGGTAATTGATAGCGACCTTTGCTCCCGCCGCGGCCAAAAAACCGACCGTGTCAGCGCCGATTCCGCGGGACGAACCCGTCACGAAAGCGGTCTTTCCCGCGAGTTGTCCGGGCTTCAAAGGGTTTTCGCTCATGACAACGAAACTATCACGCAACCTCGGCGTGATACCGTGCGTTCGTGACGTTGCGAACAGCAGACCAGCCGTATTTCGCGGGACCAACGCCGCGCGTATTTGCGCACCGCGGGCTGCACACGACGGCGCCAGAAAACACCGCAAGTTCCTTTCGTGCCGCGATCGAAATCGGCGTGACCTACATCGAGACGGATGTCGTTGGGTCAAAGGATGGCGTCGCCGTCATCAGCCATGACACAACACTCGATCGCATTTCTGACAGAACAGGCCGATTGGCGGACTTCACAGCGACGGAGCTCGCTTCGGTCGACGTGGGCGGAGAAGGATTCATCACCCTCGCTCAGGCGCTCGAGCAATTTCCCACGGCGCGGTTCAACATTGATGTGAAAGACGCCGCGGCGATTTCGGGTGTTGTGTCGGCGGTTCGAGATGCGAACGCACTCAACCGTGTGCTCGTGACGTCGTTCAGTGCGTCGCGTCGTCGTGCGACCGTCGCGCAATTACCCGGCGTCGCGAGTTCGGCGGCGTCGAGCGAATTTTTGGCGATTGCGGCAATGACTCGACTGGGGCTCACCCCTCCCCTCCCCCGCATTCACGCACTCCAAATTCCGGAACGGGCCTACGGCATGACGTTTGTCACAGAGCAACTCGTCGAGCGCTATCACCGCGCCGGTCTCGAAGTTCATGTGTGGACGGTCAATGACGAGGCGACGATGCGGCGATTGTTGGGGCTCGGAATTGACGGAATAGTCACGGATCGAGCGGACATTGCCCTCGATGTGACCAGTTCTTAGCCAATTCTTTACTTTCACTCAGGAATATTCCGCTCGAGTGTGGCTTTATAAGAGTGAGGCCACAAGCCGAAGGAGA
>CANGCU010000050.1 GCA_947452355.1 Microbacteriaceae bacterium
CCGGACGCCCGTTATCCCGGTAATCCAGCAGTGCGGCACGCGCAGGAATGCCGAAGGGAACTATTCGCTCTTTTGCGCCCTTTCCCAACACGCGGAGAGTCGACTCTGCCCAGTCGATGTCATCGAGTCGAATTCCGACTAGTTCCGACACACGAATTGCCGACGCGTACAACAGTTCCCACACGGCGAGATCACGAACTGCGATGGGGTCACCCAATTGCGCCATGGCGCTGAGCTCGTCAAGAACATGTCCCATCTGGGCTGCGGCAACAACCCGCGGCAGGTGCGCGGGCTTTTTCGGTGCCGAAAGTCGAATCGCGGCGTTAGCTGGCACATCACCGCGAGCGTGTGCCCAGTGAAAAAAAGACTTGACGGCCGATACCCGCCTGCCAATTGAACTCGCGGCGTCGCCCTGTGTCGACATTGCCCACACCCACGAACGGCAATCTTCCAGCGTAATGTCGGCAATTTCCGTTGCCTCTGCCGATTTCAACGATTGAACAAACAGGTCGAGGTCGCCACGATACGCCCGAACGGTGTGAACGCTCGCGTCGCGCGCTGCCTCTAATTCGTGCAGGTAACGCGCGATGGATGCGTCGACTCTCATGTCAACCAGTGTGCGCGAGCCGAGCGGATTTAGGCCTTCGACACGCGTTGCCTGCGGGGAAGCCACATCCACTCACCGACGAGGAAGGTCAGCGACGGAACGACGACCGTTCGCACGAGGAGGGTGTCGAGAAGAACTCCAACACAGACGATGACGCCGATTTGTGTGAGCGTGATCAACGGAAGAACACCGAGCACCGCGAACACCGCGGCGAGCAACACTCCGGCACTCGTGATAACGCCACCGGTCGCACCGAGAGCGGTCACCATGCCCGAGACGATTCCAACCGGTTTGCCCTTGACGAGTAGTTCCGATTCTTCTTTCACACGAGTCATGAGGAACATGTTGTAGTCGATACCCAGCGCAACGAGGAACAGGAACGACAGGACCAACACGTTTCCGTCGAGCGCGGGGAAGCCCCAAATGTTCTGGAACAAGAGCCACGAGGTTCCGATTGCGGCGAAGTAGGACGCGACGACCGTTGCGAGCAGGAGGACCGGCGCGACGAGTGCCTGAAGGACAATCACGAGGATGATGAAAACGACAGCGAGGACCGCGGGGAAGATGAGTTCCTGGTCTGCCGCAATCGCGTGGTCCGTGTCGAGAATCTGAGCGTCGCTTCCACCGACGTACGACGTGCCCGCACCAACCGAGTCGAGCTCGGTTCGCATCGTTTCAATGGCAGCCTTCGCCTGATCCGACTCTGCTGGGTAGTCAAGCGTCGTTGTGATTTCGGTCCAACCACCTTGAGAGGACCCGACCGTCGAATAGGTCGGTTTGGGCTTCGGGATGTGCGGGAATATGACACCGGGAATCGGCGGCGGCGCAATGATCGGCGGTGCGGGAATCTCGACAAGGATGTCCTTGTTGTCCTTGAGATATTTCTGGACAGCATCGACATCAGCTTCGCGCGCCATGATGGTGACGCCCGAGCCCTGGAATTCCTCGAATTTGTCGGACAAGATTTCAATTCCTGTCACGGCATCCGGTTTTGTCAAGAATCGTTCGTTCGCCTTCAACCCCGTTTGAATTCCGAGGGCGGGAAGCGCCAGAGCGACGGCGAGAATGGCCGAACCAATGCCGAATAGGATTGGGCGACGTGAAATCCCGCGACCGGCTCGAGCCCACAGGCTTTCGCGTTTGGGCTTCACGCCAAACTTCGGGGTGAGTGGCCAGAAGATCCAGCGCGGCCAGATGACGAGCGCGAATGGCAACACAACGACACCCGAAATCATGGCGACGGCGATTCCGACCAAACCGGCGAGGCCGAGTGCGCGACTCGAGTCCAGCTGAGCAAACAACAGAACGGCCATCACGATAAGGACGGTTCCACCCGACGCGAGGATTGCCGGTGCCGTGCCGCGGACAGCTTTGGCCATCGCCTCCGAGCGCTGTTCGAACTTGAGAAGTTCCTCACGGTATCGGGAAATGATCAACAGGGCATAGTTGGTCCCCGCACCGAATACCAACACCGAGAGGATTCCCGTGGTGGAGGCATCCAATTGCCCCCCGAGCATTTCGGCGGCTTTTTTGGCCATCGACCCGGCGAGTCCGTCAGCCGCTCCGACGACCAAGAGCGGGATGATCCAAAGGATCGGCGAGCGGTACGTAATGAGCAGCAACAGGATGACGACACTCGCCGTGACGATGAGCAGCGTGACGTTTGCACCGGCGAAAACGTTCGAGATGTCAACAGCGAAACCTTCGGGGCCGGTGATGTACAGGGTGATGCCTGGCAGATCCGCTTCCGCCGCCGTGCGAATGTCCGCGTACCGTTGCTTTTGCTCGTCCACGACACTCGTTTTGTCCAATGGAATGATTGCTGACGCGGTCGTTCCGTCATCGGAAATCAACGCCGGCATCGGGTGGGATTCGTCGGTGTAATCGTCGAATATGGCGGAAAGGTTGTCGTTGATCGTCGATTTCTCGGCGCGCGTCAGTTTCGAGGTCTTCGTAAATGCGAGGAACATCGAGGTGCCCGAGCCGTCGGTAAAGGTGTCGGCAATCCGGGCGACCGCCGCAGATTCTGACGATTTTGGTGCGCCAGATTCTGGTGCAGTTTCCGCGTTCGATGTGGTCGACAACATAAACATCGCTCCGGCGACTGCGGTAGCAATAACCATGGCGATAATCGCGGCCACGAGTCGGTAGGACTTCGTCAAGAACATTTACGGCAAACCCCTCGCTTCGTGTCGACACCGTCGACGACGTGAGTTCAGAATATCGAACGTCGTGCGTTCGAAGGAACTCAGAGGTCGGCGGATTGCTCTCGTTCGGCCGTGTTGAAATCGGACGTCTTACTGGAAATCATTTCGCGAATTTCGTCGTCAGACATCGATTCCGCCATGGCGCGAAGCGCGACTGGATAACCCGCGATCTGATCGTATGCCTCGACCGGGACGACTGTGTGCACCACGTTGTCGTCATACAGGTGAACCAATTGGATTGATTGCGCACCGTCGACTGCGCTGAGCAGAAGATCCTTATCCGCCCCGAGGTCGACCGTGTAACAGGTTGCGCTTGCAACGGAAACGGGGATTCCCGCGAACAACCCGAACGACGAATAATGCAAGTGACCAGCGAGAATCGTTCGGACATCCGACCCTCGGAGGACGGGCTCGAGGCGCGCGTCGTCGTCAAGCCCAATTAACCGAACGAGCGGATTGTGTGCGATGAGCGGCGGGTGGTGCATGGCGAGCACCGTCCCGTGTTGCGCCGGTGTCGACAACTCGGTGGACAGCCATTCGAGTTGGGCATCGGTCACCGCACCGTGGTGATACCCCGTGACCGTCGTGTCGAGCGAGATGATTCGAAGCCCGCCGACGTCGTAGACGCGATCCTGCGGACCGTCACCCTCATCATCAAACAGTTCTCGCGAATAGGGTTCCCGTTCATCGTGATTCCCCATCACCCACACGACCGTGGCACCGAGTTCCGCTGCGACTGGCTCGACCTGGCGCCGAATCCAGCGATACGCGTCGGGTTCGGCAACGTCGGCGAGGTCCCCAGTGAACACCAGGGCGTCGACGTTCTGATCTCCTGCGCGAAGTCGATCAAGAATGACGTTCAGATTGTCGGCGACGTCGATTCGCTTGAATAGTTTGCGCGTTCCCCCCAACAGATGGGTGTCCGAAATGTGGGCAATCACGTGCCGCGCGGGCGCCTGTTCGAGCATGTCGTCAGAATACTCGTGTGGCTATCGCTGGTGGGCTATCGGCCGCTCGGCGCGGATGTCCACCCGTCGTCGCGGCGCACAACGCGACCTTCGGCGAGCAACGCCCCGAGTCCTGAGCCGACACTCACTACGTCCATCCCTGACTTCACCGCAATCGCCTCGACCGTGCGCGGTTTCGTCTGCGACAGCGAATCGAGAATTCGCACAACGGTGTCGGAGTCACGGGCGTCAAAACGGTCGTCCGATGACCCGTGCCCAAGCATTTCTGCCACGTCGGCGACGGTGGTCACCAACGTCGTCGCGGGATTAGTGCGCAACAGTCGGTGACACCCCGCGCTCGCGCCGCTCGTGACGGGGCCCGGAACGACACCGATCGGTCGGTCGAGGTCTCGGGCGTGGGTCGCCGTGTTGAGCGAACCACTTCGATAGCCCGCTTCGATGACAACGGTTGCCCCGGCGATTGCCGCAATCAGCCGGTTTCGTTGCAGAAAACGCCATCGCGTTGGCGCGCCGCCTGGACTCACTTCGCTGATGACCGCACCTGCGGTGATGATGCGACGAAGTAGTTCGTCGTGACCCGCCGGGTACAACTGGTCGATTCCACCCGCGAGCACCGCCACGGTCGTGCCTCCGCAGGCGAGCGTCGCCCGATGGGCCATCCCGTCGATTCCGTATGCGCCCCCTGACACGATCGTGTACCCGCGCGACGTCAGCCCCGCGGCGAAATCCATCGCCACGTGTTCGCCGTAGCCGGTCGACGCACGCGCACCAACAATCGCGATGGCGTTGTCCCGGCGGGGAAGAGCGTCGACGTCTCCACGGGCCCACAGAACTCGTGGACCGTGATCCCCAAGGTCGGTCAGCCCGTCCGGCCACGCCGTGTCCGCGCTCCGAACAACACGTGCACCGACCGACACGGCGGTTGAGAGCGACCGAAACAGCGCTGCGGAATCCAGCCGTGGTTCCCACCTGGCTTGGGCTTCCGCGAATTCTGAGGCCGAAACCTCGTCGCTGGCAAGCATCGATGACGGAGGTCGCGAGAGCACACGAGCGAGTGCCTCAGACGCACCGAGACGCCGAACGAGTTCACCCGCGATTCGGTCCCCCGGTTCGGTGAGGAAGCCCCACGCCACTTCGGCGAAAACCTCGCGGCGACGGGTCGCGTCGTCGTTAGGCCGAAGTGGCGCGATTGCCCGATCGATATCCGTGTCGGACAGATTCCAGGGGTTGGTCATGCGGGTACTCCTTGTCTGAGATACAGCGCGCGACCGACGTGGTCGGCGGTTGGTGTGTCGGATCCGTCACAATCCGCGAGCGTCCACGCGATGCGAACAACCCGGTCGTATCCGCGCATTGTCAGCGCGCCGCGGTCCAGTGCAGCATCGAGAGAGCGGACAGCGGTCGGTTTCAGTCGAAATCGACCTGAGCGAAGTTCGAGCGGGTCCGGCCGCGTGAACCCCCAACGGTCGGCTGCCCGAGCGCGAGCACTCGCAACCCGTTCGCGCGCCTCCGCGGTGGTTACCCTCGGCGCCGTCGAGTCAAACAGTTGTGCGCGACGAACACGAGACACCGGAAGGTGAAGGTCGATTCGGTCGAGTATCGGTCCAGACAAGCGGGCCAGGTAACGGCGACGACGGTCGGGTGTGCACAGGCAGGTCGTGTCGTCGATTCCCGCGTTTCCGCAGGGACACGGGTTCGCCGCCAGAACCAATTGAACGTGTGCGGGGAAGTGTGCGCTCGTGTTGGCGCGATGAATGACGATGTCACCGGATTCCAATGGCTGACGTAACGCATCGAGGACCGTCGACGCAAATTCAGGTGCTTCATCAAGAAACAGAACGCCGCGGCTCGCCCGCGAGACCGCCCCCGGTCGGATGATTCCAGAACCACCGCCGACGATGGCCACGGCCGTTGCGGTGTGGTGTGGTGCGACAAACGGTGGTCGGGTTGCCAACCGTGAGGTGTGAGCGACGCGAGCGAGAGACGAAATGCTCGTGACCTCGAGCGATTCCTCTGGTGTGAGGTCCGGCAAGATATCGACGAGTCGCTCGGCGATCATGGTTTTGCCCGCACCGGGTGGCCCTAGCATGAACATGTGGTGACCACCCGCCGCGGCGGCAATCAGTGCGCTGATGATGTCGGGTTGACCGACGATGTCCGCAAGATCACGCTGGGTCGGCTCGGGTTCGGGTTCCCGCGGTGGTTCGATCACGTCAATGTCGTGGACGGCGATATCGACCCCGTGAACACGAATTGCATGCGCGAGACTCGCGACGGGAATCACCTCGATGCCAGGGACCAGTTCCGCCTCGGCGCGATTACCGGCCGGAACCATGATGCGGGTTGCTCCTGCGTCGCGCGCAGCGACAACCGCGGGAAGCACTCCGGCCACCGGTCGAAGCCGGCCGTCCAGCGCGAGCTCGCCAAGATGAACGCAGGACGCGACCGATTCCGTGGGAACGTCCCTCGAACCCGCGAGAATTGCCAGGGCGATGGCGAGGTCGAAACCACTTCCCTGTTTCGGCAGGCTCGCGGGCGACAGGTTTACTGTCACACGTGTCGGTGGCATCACGAACCCAGAATTTGCGATGGCACTTCGAACGCGATCCTTGGCTTCACCGAGAGACGCGTCGGGTAAACCAATGATGACGAGCGCGGGAAGCCCAGAAGCAATGTCGGCCTCGATGTCGACGAGGTGACCCGACAGGCCGGACAGCGCGACGGAACGTGTTCGACCGATAGTCACGAAATCACCGCTGTTCGGTGCTCAAGGCTTCCGATAGCGATGCCGTCACCGATTATTCCGATGGCGTCGATTCGAATGGCTGCGGCGGTCACCCGATTCGCTCGGCACCATTCACCCGCGAGAACCCGCAAGCGCGCGAGTTTCGTCGGCGTTATTGCTTCGAGCGGGTGCCCGTACCTGCCCGTGCGACGCGTCTTGACCTCGACAAACGCGATGGATGTCGCGAGTCGCGCGACGATGTCGATTTCTCCGTGACGACACCGCCACCCACGATCGAGAACCTCGTACCCGTTCGCGACGAGAAAGTCGCTAGCGACGACTTCGCCCCAGCGCCCGAGTTCATGTTTGAGTGCCACTGTTCCTCCCCCATCAGGGTCGGATACGGCCTCGGAATTTGAGTGGCGGGATTGCTAAACCGTGGAAAACCACGGTCGACGCAACAGTGTGGACGACGACTAGCTATCGCCGAGAGCGAGATCGCGCGGAAGTTTCAGTTCCTTCTTGCCGGTCTCTTCGACGTTGATGTCCTTGAAGGTCAAGATCTTGACTGACTTGACGAAACGATCCGCGCGGTACACGTCCCAGACCCACACGTCCGTCAACGTCAGTTCGAAATAGAAGTCGTTGCCGGCCTCTTTGACGACCTGCTGCACGTCGTTTGCGAGATAAAAGCGGCGATCCGTTTCGACGACATACGAGAACTGGCTAACGACATCACGGTATTCGCGAAACAACTGCAGTTCCGCGTCACGGTCATAGGCGTCGAGGTCGTCGTCATTCATCGATGCTCAGTCTAATCTTTCGCGTCGCTTACCGACACCGACGAAAGCCACGTTCGCCGATGCAGGTCGGTCGCGCCATGTTCACGGATCGCGGCGAAGTGGCCCTCGCTGCCGTAACCCTTGTTCGATGACCACGAATACATATCGTCCGAGCCCGCAAGGTCGGCCATCAGCCCGTCGCGGTACACCTTCGCCCACACCGACGCGGCGGCAACCACCGCGCAGTCGCGGTCGGCCTTGGGTCGAACAATGATCTCGACGGGAGGCAATAGCGACCCCCGCAACCAGTTGTGGGAACCGTCCAAAATGACCGTCGCGCCGGTGACGTCGTGGCCTTCGATTGCGAGCGTGGCGAAGGCGCGCTCCGCCGCTCGCGCGAGTGCCGAGATAATTCCGAACTCGTCAATTTCGGCGGCCGTGGCTTCACCCGTTGCAATCGCGTCCGCCCACTCGACCAACGGTGGAATCAATTTTTCCCGGCGAGACGCGGAAATCAGTTTGGAGTCCCGAAGTCCCACAGGGAACTCGGCCGTCCCGCGAACGACGGCGATCCCGACGACGACGGGACCGGCAATCGCGCCTCGGCCGACCTCA
>CANGCU010000051.1 GCA_947452355.1 Microbacteriaceae bacterium
AGAAAACGGGGAGCGTCCGTTGATGATTCGACGACTGACCGCGAGAACGAAGTCAACGAGCGGAACGACCAACACCGCGAGTGGCAGTGCGAGCGGGATAAACGCGGGGACCAACTGTCCCGGATCGATGCGGGTCGGGTCCACCTGGCCGGTCACGGAAATGGTCGACGCGGCGAGCACGAGGCCGATGACGAGCGCACCGGAGTCACCCATAAACATTTTTGCTGGATGCCAATTGACGGGAAGGAAACCGATGAGGGCGCCACAGAGCGCGGCCGTCAGGAGGGTCGCGAGGTTGAAATAACTGGTCTGACCGGGTCCCGTCGCCAGCAGGTGGGAATAGATGAAAAAGACGGAACCAGCGATGAGAGTCACACCGGCGACCAAGCCATCGAGACCGTCAATGAAATTGATGGCGTTCATGACGAGGACGACGGCGAACACGGTGAGCACGAGCGACATCGTTGGTGACAACAACGCGATGCCGCCGAACGGCAGACTGACAATCTGAATTCCCGACCATGCGAGGACACCGGCCGCGACCAATTGTGCACCCAGTTTCACGAGCCAGTTGAGATCGACGAGGTCGTCAATGATTCCCACCACCGCCATCAAGACGATGGCGATTCCGATCCCGACCACGGGCATCGGGTTGACAAAAACCTTGGCGAAAACCGGAAGGAACGCCGCAATCGTGAGGGCGCCACCCAGTCCAAGAACAATCGCAACGCCACCCAATCGAGGCGTGGGTGTCGTGTGTACGTCACGGTCACGAATGCCCGGGTATATCTTGAACCGATGGCTCAATTTCAAGAGCAGCTGTGACCCGCCGAACGAAATGGCGGCGGCAAAAAGTCCGATGAGTGCATAGTTCACGAGGCGTCCTCGGCAATCTCTCCGAGGACATCGCGAATCGATTCGCGAGCGATAGTCCCTTCGCGCAAAATCCGAGCCGGTTTCCCGTCAAGAGTGGGAGTGGCGTCAACGATGGTCGAGCCCATCCGCGAATCCGACGAGTCGCCGGCGGACAGATACACCGCGACGCTGTCCCCCAGTTGTTCATGGGCTTCGGACGCGGTGAGCGCGGCGGGTTGGCCGGTCAGGTTTGCGCTCGAGACGGCGAGAGGCCCCGTCTCGCGCAGAAGTTCTTGAGTGAGGTCGTGGTCGGGCATACGAATCGCCACGGTGCCGTTCGTGTCACCCAGATCCCACGCGAGCGTTCCGCGGGCGGACACAACGATGGTCAACCCGCCCGGCCAAAACGCGTCAACCAGTTTCTCCATCTCGGGAGTGGTCCGTTCCGCGAGCGCGGTGAGAGTGTCAATGCCGCTGACCAGCACGGGCGGCGGCGATTGCCGGCCGCGTCCCTTCGCGGCAAGCAGCCTCTGCACAGCGGCGGGGTTAAAGGCGTCCGCCGCAATTCCGTACACCGTGTCGGTGGGCAACACGACGAGCTGACCGCGACCAATGGCCTGTCTGGCCAGTCGCAGTCCGGTCAAGGCCTCTTTCGTATCGAGGCAGTCGTAAATGGTCACCATCATCGCAAGTTTAGCCATCACGTCTCATCGGACCGCCGTGAGGGCTCGTTCGCGATGAAGAAGATCGGTGTGGGTCATGGTCATTCCAAAGCCAGCATCGGTAGCAATGGCCCGGACGTCAGCACCTTGACCGTCTCCGTGCTCGACGACGAGAGTCCCGCCCGGTCGAAGGAGCACAGCCGCGCGCGCAATAAAGTGTCGAATATCTCGAAGTCCATCCGGTCCGCCGAACAGCGCGAGGGCGGGGTCGTAGCCCGTGACTTCCTCGTCCTGCGGTTTTTCGTCGTCCGGGATATAAGGAGGATTCGTCACGACGACATCGACGGTTCCGTTCAATTCCGTTAGCACATCCGCGGCGTCACCGACGACGAGATGGACTCGCCCGTCTCCGTAGCGCGCGATGTTCCGTTCCGCCCATGCGGCAGCAACTGGAGACAGTTCGACCGCGAAGACCTCGGCGGTGGGAACTTCAGTCGCGAGAGCGAGCGCGAGCGCTGCGGTTCCCGTCCCGAGGTCCACCGCTCGTGGGTTGGGAACGGGGACTTGACGAAGCGCTTCGATCGCCAACTCGGCGACGAGTTCGGTTTCGGGTCGAGGAACGAGGACGCCCTCGCCGACCGAAAGAACGAGATGGCGAAATGGTGCTTCTCCCGTGATGTGTTGCAGAGGTTCACGTGTCTCGCGACGTGCGGCTAACTCGTCGATACGTGCAACCACGTCCTCGTCAAGCTCGGTGCCCATGAACGCCTTCGTCGCGACCTCACCGCGGGTCCATCCCGCGACGTGTCCAACGAGAAGTTCCGCGTCAGCAAGAGCCGAGGCAATTCCGGCCTGCGCGAATCGATCCGTGAGGGCGGCGATGACATCGCCGACGGAGGTCACGACCCGGTGGACTCGGCGAGAACTTTGAGTCGAGCCTCTTCATCGACCGCAATACACGAGTCAATGATTGGCTCGAGCGCTCCGTTCATCACCTGGTCGAGGTTGTACGCCTTGTATCCCGTTCGGTGATCCGCGATGCGGTTTTCCGGGAAGTTATAGGTACGGATGCGTTCCGAGCGGTCCATGCCTCGAATCTGACTTTTGCGTGCATCGGACGCGACCGCATCACGTTCTTCTTGTTGCCGCGCGAGAAGGCGTGCCCGAAGAACGCGCATCGCCGATTCCTTGTTCTGAATCTGGCTCTTTTCGTTCTGGCACGACACGACGATTCCCGTCGGGACGTGCGTGATGCGAACGGCCGAGTCAGTCGTGTTGACCGACTGACCGCCTGGGCCACCCGAGCGGAAAACATCGATTCGAAGGTCGTTGGGGCTGATGTCGATTTCTTCGGGCTCGTCGACTTCGGGGAAGACGAGTACACCGGTCGTCGACGTGTGAATTCGGCCCTGTGCTTCCGTGGCGGGAACGCGCTGAACGCGGTGCACGCCACCCTCGTACTTGAGTTTCGCCCACGCGCCGTTCGCCGGGTCAGTCGCGTTTGCCTTAATAGCGACTTGGACGTCCTTGAGTCCACCCAGGTCACTGTCGGTCTTGTCGAGGATTTCGACACGCCAGCCGCGACTGTCCGCGTACTGGGTGTACATCCGAAGAAGGTCTGCTGCGAACAGCGCGCTTTCGGCGCCGCCCTCGCCACCCTTGATTTCCATGATGACGTCTCGGCCATCGTCGGGATCGCGCGGAATCAACAACCGGCGAAGTTTTTCCTCGAGCTCGGTGACGCTGGCTTCCATCGTCGGGATTTCCGAGGCAAACACCTCGTCGTCCTTTGCGAGTTCCCGCGCAGCAACAAGGTCGTCACGGGCCGCCGACAATGCCTCGTGCGTCGACACGATTTGATTCAATTCGGCGTAACGACGATTAAGTTTCTTGGCGCGGGCCGGGTCCGTGTGGATCGCCGCATCGGAAAGCTCAACCTGAAGTTGGGCGTGTTCCGCGACGAGACCGTCGATTGATTCGAGCATGAGAACCCTTAGAGGGTGACGACACCGGTTGCGACGTCGAGGAGTTCCTCGCGCACGGCACCGGTGAATCCGGCAGTGTGGTTGTCCACAGTCGCGATGACGGTGAGCGACCCACCCGTTTCGAGTGCACGACCTGCGCCGAAGAGGCGCTTGGCGGCCGAGAACACGGCGGAATCGATGTTTCCATCACCGAGCGGGCGTGAACCCTGAATGACCGCGAGTTGGTTCTTGGCAACGCGCGTCATGGAATCGATGAGAACAACTACGTGGTGTCCCTTTTCGACGAGTCGCTTCGCTCGTGCGATTGCAAGGTCGGCAACGGTGACGTGTTCGTCCGAGTGACGGTCGTACGACGACGCGCTGACTTCGCCGCGAACGCCGCGGCTCAGCGAGGTGACGTCTTCGGGAAGCCCTTCCGACACAACCACCATGAGGTGCGCATCGGTTGCGCTTCCGGAAATCTCGGCAGCAAGGTCACGAATGACCCCGGTGCGCTCGGAACCGGCCGGCGCATCGACGAGGACACGGTCGCCCTTTTTGACCGAGGCGAAGCGGCCCTTGAGGCCAAGCCCTTCGTGCGCGTGCACCGCGACAAGGTCGTTGAAGTCGTCGCGAACGACCGCTTCTTCGGGGGCGGCGCCGTTGACGAAGTCGATCGTCGCGAGCGCGTTGTACTTCTGGCGGTTCTGGAAATCGTTGTCGCGAGGCTGACGAATCGCACCGACAATCGCGTCACCCTTGCGGAGGTTGTACTTCTTGACCTGGCCCAATGCGACATAAATGTCGGCGGGGCTCGCAAGGTACCCAGCGGTGCGGACGAACGCGTAGTTGTCGAGAATGTCCAAGATGCCGGCGACGGGAATGAGCACGTCGTCATCGCTCACGCCGTCGAAGTCGTCGTCACGCCCGCGACCGCGCTTGCGATTGCGTTGACGGGTGCGACCGTTTTCGGGCTGGGCGTCATCAGATTCGGGCGCATCGGCGGATTCCGTCGACTCGCCCTCGGTCGTTGCGGCCGCACGGCCTCGACCACGGCCGCGACCGCGGCCACGTGGTGCTGCAGAATCGGCGTCGGTGGCATCACCGGATTCGGCGGGCGCATCCGCGGCAGCAGACTCGCCAACGATTACCTCGACGGGCGCATCGGCCGACTTCTTGGTGGCACGGCGCGGAGCGCGCGTGCGGGTTGGTGCCGTGGCACCCTCTACGGCGACAGGAACGTCGTTCGTTTCGTTATCCATGTATTACTCCTTGATGTGACACACCACCGTGAGCAATCGCACAACGCGACATGCGGTGGAGTGAAGGTAAACCTGCTCGGGATCCGGCTAGAAACCTTCTCCATCGGGCAGTACAACAACAGTAGCACCCTTGAAGTCGACGGCGAGCATCAGGCAATCCCACGTGGTGTCCGTCGTGGCATCAACGATGCTCGCGGCGCGTGCGCGTTCGACCGGATCATCGGTCAGCACGAGAACCGACGGTCCTGCTCCTGACACCACCGCGGCAAACCCTTCGTTCCGGAGTCGATGAACAAGCGCGTTTGTTTCGGGCATTGCCTCGGCACGATAGTCCTGGTGCAATTTGTCTTCGGTTGCCGCGTGAAGTAACTCGGGGCTTTGAATCAATGCGGCAATGAGCAGTGCCGAACGCGAGAGGTTGAACACCGCGTCCTCGTGCGGGACGGTCTCTGGTTGCAGGTCGCGCGCCGATTTTGTGCTCATCGTGATGTCACGCGGAACAGCAATCAGGAGTGACACCCCGCGGTGGACTGTCAATTTCTTGTGTTGAGGTCCGGCGTCGGTCATCCATGCGATCGACAAACCGCCGAACAAAGCGGGAGCAACGTTGTCCGGATGCCCCTCGAGTGTCGTCGCGAGATTGAGGAGTCCCTGAGCATCGATCTCGACGATTCCCTCCAGCAGGCCCTTCGCGAGCATGATGCCGCCCACGATTGCCGCGCCGGACGACCCCATCCCGCTGCCGTGCGGGATGCGGTTGGTGCAGTGAAGTTCCACCACGGGGGTGTCGACACCGAAGTGGGCGAAGGTCGCCGCCATCGATTGAAGGACGAGATTGGAAGAGTCGGTTGGCACCGTCGACTCGCCTACGCCCTCAACGGTGACGCGGGACGTTCCGGATGCGACGACCGTCGCGGACAGTTCGTCGTAGAGCGCCAGCGCCATCCCGAGTGTGTCGAAACCCGGCCCAAGGTTCGCCGTTGTGGCGGGTACCTTCACCTGAACGGTTCGACCGACCGGAACAGTTGCCGACATCAGTGCCCCTTGGAAAGGCCCAGCACGCCAGCGATTTCGTCGACGTCGACCGGAACGACCTGAGGCATCGCTTCTGTGCCGTCCGGAAGTTTGAGCGCCCACTGCGGGTCTTTGAGTCCGTGGCCGGTAACGGTGAGAACGCACACCGCGCCTTTCGGGATCACGCCAGCGTCGGCACGCTCCAACAGTCCCGCAACGGATGCCGCCGATGCCGGCTCGACAAAGATTCCGACCTCTGCGGACAAAATCCGTTGAGCAGCGAGGATGTCGACGTCACTGATTGCACCGAAATATCCGTCCGAGTCGTCGCGCGCCGCGATGGCGAGATCCCACGACGCGGGGTTACCAATTCGAATCGCGGTGGCGATAGTCTCGGGGTTCTTCACGACAGAGCCCTCAACGAGAGGTGCCGAGCCGGCCGCTTGAAATCCGAACATGCGCGGCAGCACATCCGTCACACCGCGTGCAATTTCCTCGCGATAACCGCGGTGGTACGCGGTGTAATTCCCTGCGTTGCCGACAGGAATGAAATGGAAATCTGGAGCGCGTTCGAGAACCTCAACGACCTCGTAAGCACCGGTCTTTTGACCCTCGATGCGGTCATTGTTCACGGAATTCACGAGGTGCACGGGATAGTTTGCTGCGAGTTCACGCGCGATATCCAAACAGTCGTCGAAGTTTCCCTGGAGCTGGAGAATCTCGGCGTTGTGGGCAACCGCCTGACTCAGCTTGCCCATCGAAATCTTGCCCTCGGGAACGAGCACCGCGGCCGTGATCCCGGCGTGTGTTGCGTAAGCGGCAGCGGACGCCGAGGTGTTGCCCGTGGAGGCGCAAATGACAGCCTTTGCGCCGGCCTCCATCGCTTTCGAAATCGCCATCGTCATCCCGCGGTCTTTGAACGAACCGGTGGGATTCATTCCCTCGTACTTGACGTACACCTTTGCCCCCGTGCGATCGGACAATGCACGGGCGTAAATCAGCGGTGTCCCTCCCTCGCCGAGAGAGATGATGGGTGTCTTGTCCGTGACATCAAGGCGATCCCTGTATTCGTGCAGGACGCCGCGCCATTGGTGAGCCATCAGAGACCTTCCACTCGAAGTACACCCACAACACGTTCGACCACGGCCGACGCCGCCAAGGCGTCCACGGTCGCGGCGAGATCGGCTTCGGTCGCCTCGTGAGTTCCGATTACCAGCGTAGCGCTGGAGGACTGGGCGTCCGTTCCGATGGCTTTTTGTTCAACCGTTTCGACCGACACACCGTGGGTGGCGAACAGTGACGCAACGTCCGCGAGGACACCGGGGGCATCGGTGACCTCGAGCGTGATGTGGTACCGCGTGCGGATGTCCGAAATATCGAGGATCGGGAAGGTTGCGTGAGTGCTCTCGGCAACACCGGGGCCACCGACGACGTGGCGGCGGGCGGCGGACACGAGGTCACCCAGAACAGCGGATGACGTTTGGAGCCCACCCGCACCCGCGCCATAAAACATGAGCGATCCGGCGGCTTCGGCTTGGACGAACACCGCATTGTTCGCGCCATGGACCGCCGCGAGTGGGTGGGTGAGTGGAACCATCGCTGGATAGACCCGCGCGCTGACCCCTTCCGTCCCGTCGGCCGCGACAACCCGTTCGCAAATCGCGAGCAACTTGACGACATAACCGGCCTTGCGGGCCGCGTGAACCTGTTCCAGTGTGACCTTGGTGATGCCCTCGCGGTAGACGCCCTCGACGGGGACGTGGGTGTGGAATGCGAGCGACGCAAGAATCGCGGCCTTTTGCGCCGCGTCGAATCCTTCGACGTCGGCCGTTGGGTCCGCCTCGGCGTAGCCCAGCTGTTGCGCCATGGCGAGTGAGTCCTCCATCGACTCCCCCAGGGTGTCGATTCGGTCAAGAATAAAGTTTGTCGTTCCGTTGACGATTCCCAGAATTCGCGTCACGCGATCGCCGGCGAGTGAATCACGCAGCGGGCGAATGATGGGGATTGCCCCGCCGACCGCCGCTTCGTAATAGACCTGTGCACCGACTTGAGCGGCAGCCTCAAAAATTTCGGGTCCGTGGTGCGCAAGTAGGGCCTTGTTCGCCGTGACAACGTCGGCACCTGCATTGATCGCC
>CANGCU010000052.1 GCA_947452355.1 Microbacteriaceae bacterium
CACACGAGTGAGGGAAACGCTCGTAGTGACGCATTGGCCGCATGGGCATTTGTTGCCTTGGAATCATTGACCCAGACGACCCCGCCGTTCTCGGCGATGGTCTCGCATCGATGATGATCCGTTTCGAACGATTCAATTCCCGTAGCAATGTCCTGTGCCGTTGCCCCAACTGCGAGCGCCATTCCTGCGGCCGCAAGAATGTTGAGAATCATGTGCGGAGTGGCCAACCCCAACTCGGCGAGACGGTCGATTGTCGTTAACTCTTGCGCGTGATTGCGGCGATCCGGGATGAACGCTCGATCAACCAATAAACCGTCGATGGTACCCAGTTCGCCCGTGTCGGGGGTCACCAGCCCGAATCCGATCGCTTCACACCCTTCAAGCACGTTGGCGTCACGGACGAGCGCCTCGGTCACGGGATCTATTCGGTTGTAGAGGACTGCCTTTCGAGTATTCGCGTAAACGGCTCCTTTTGCCGCTCGATACGAGGCCGCGGAACCGTGCCAATCGATGTGGTCATCCGCAATATTGAGGCACGAACTGACGATGGGTCGGAGGGCCCCATCACCGACAGTTGGAAGCCAGTGAAGCTGAAAACTCGACAGTTCAACGACGAGGACATCGAAACCCATCGGGTCCCGAATCGCATCCAACACGGGAACGCCAATGTTTCCCACCGCAGCAACCCGAAGCCCTGACGTCCTCAGAAAGTGTTCCGTCAGTTGAGTCGTGGTTGTCTTGCCATTGGTCCCAGTGATGAGAATCCACTCTGCGACGGCAACCTTGTCTCGCACGCGCCACGCAAGTTCGATATCGCTCCAAATCGGAACACGGGCTTCGTTGGCCCATTCCACGATCGGGTGCCGTGGGGAAAGACCCGGGCTGACGATCACGACATCGGGGGCGAATTCCGCAGCCTGGGCCACCATCTCGACATCGTCGGGAACGAGAGCAAACGGAACACCCAGGGCGTCCAAAATCGCCGAGTGCTCGGCCGACGCGGTCGCAGACACCACGCGCAGGTCACAACCCAGTTCCCACAGTGTGTCGGCAACCGAGAATCCCGTCACTCCGAGCCCGACGACAACGACCTTGAGCCCTTTCCAGTCTGCACTCCAACTCGTGAGGTCGGTCAGACGTGTCATTACTGGCTCGCCCATTCCAAATAGAACAAACCGATGCCCACCGCAACCCCGAGTGCCGCGATCAGCCAAAAACGGACGACGACGGTGATTTCCGCCCACCCCTTGAGCTCGAAATGGTGGTGCAACGGACTCATTAGGAAGATCCGTTTGCCCTTAGTAATTTTGAAATACGCCCGCTGGATGATGACGGACCCTGCAACAATCACGAAGAGTGAACCGATGAGGAGAATGAGCAATTCGGTGCGCGTGAGAATCGCGAGTGCCGCCACCGCACCACCCAGCCCGAGCGAACCGGTATCACCCATGAATATCTGCGCGGGTGTGGTGTTCCACCACAAGAAACCGACGGTGCTCGCAGCGATTGCCGCGGCAATTGCTACTAAGTCGAGAGAGTCACGCGCCTCGTAACATTTGTAGGCGACCTCCGGATCAAGGGTCGCGGCAAAACAGGATTGGTTGAACTGCCAAAAGCCGATGACGACGTAGGACGTAATCGAAAGGATTGCGCTGCCTGACGCGAGTCCGTCGAGTCCATCGGCGACGTTGACCCCGTTGGCGGTCGAAATAACGATGAGGTTCACCCAAACGATAAACAGTCCGATGCCAACGATGCCCCCGACAATGGCAAAGTTCAGCCACGAGATGTCCCTCACCGCGCTCACCGCCATTGAGGCTGGGGTGACGCGGTGTGAATCAGGAAAGTTAATCGCGAGAATTGCGAAAGTCGTCGCGACGATCGCTTGCCCAAAAATCTTTGCCCATCCGCCAAGCCCGAGGCTGCGTTGATTGCGAGTCTTGGTGTAATCGTCGATGAAGCCGACAACGCCCATTCCCGTCATCATCAAAACCACAAGAAGACCACTGACTGTCGGTGGGTATTGCTCGATGAGGTGCCCGAGCAGATATCCGACCACGGCGCCAAGAATGATGACAATGCCACCCATCGTCGGTGTGCCCCGCTTGGTGTGGTGGCTCTGCGGTCCGTCGTCTCGAATGAACTGTCCCCATCCGAGACGTTCGAAAAGGCGGATAAACACCGGCGTCATGAACAGAGTGAATGCGAGCGCAAATCCTGCACCAAAGAGCACGGACCTCATGGTCGGTCTCCCTTCAGTCGCTCGATTAATTCGCCGAGTGGTTGGTCCACTGCACCGGTTACGAGAATCGCTACCCGCGGTCCTCGCAAACTCATTACCTCATCGTAGGCGTCGGCGACGCTGGAAACGGGGAGTGACTCCCCGTCCCATGAACCTTCGTGTTCAGCGGCCCGGTGCATGCCGTGTGCGCTGTGCCCAACCACAATGAGGTGATGGATGTTCAGTCGGACACTCGAGCGTCCGAGTGCATCGAGTTCGTCCGTTGTGTCGTCCCCGGCGATGAGTCCCGCAACGTGGACAGTGTCAAAACCCTCTAACCGGTATTCGGCCAAGGCTCGTTGAGCGTCCCGTACACCGTGAAAATCCGTCGTGAGGTGCGCGTCGAGTACAACTGCGCCATCCGACAAGGTAAAGGTGTCGATCATGCCCACCCGGCGTCAGCAAGTGCCGCACGAGCGAGGTCACGCGCAGAGTAGACGGTTCGTTCACCGCGAATATCCCGGTAGTTCTGATGACCCGGACCGGCCCACAAGATCGAGTCACCCTCGTGCGCAATCGAGACGGCAAACCGTATGGCGTCTTCGGGCGGCGATACCTCAAAGATTTCCGGACCGTTCTCAACCGACTTCGCTCCGACAAGCAACTGAGCTCGGATAGAGGCCGGGTCCTCGAATCGTGGGTGGTGGTCAGTGATCACCAAAATGTCACAACCCTCGGCCGACACTCGGGCCATATCGAATCGCTTCGTTGCGTCGCGGTCGCCGTCTGCACCGAAAACCATGATGGTTCTCCCTGGTGTGAATCGGCGCACAGCGGCCAGAGTGTGCTCAAACGCATCAGGCGAATGCCCGAAATCGACGTAAACATTCGGACCCCGGTCTGTCGACACCTTTTCGGTGCGTCCAGGCAGGTACGCAATAATCCCATCGTCGCGCTCGAGGGCCGCCGCAATGACATCCGGCTCGTACCCTGCTTCAATCAACATGACAATTGCCAATGCAGCATTCGCCGCCATGTGCCGACCGATCACCGGTTCCCGAGTCGAGATCGAAATCCCGTCCGCAGAGCGAAGAGTGAACGCAGTGTATGCAGGGTTGTCCTCGTCAATCTCAACCTGCCAATACGCTGCAGGGTCGCCCGTCGACGAGATGGTCGTCACGGGAATGTGTGACTCGTCAACGATTCGCTGGCCCCACTCAGAATCGAGGCAGACAACCCCGCGGCGAGAGACGTTCGGATCGAACAGCGCCAGTTTCGCGTGGAAGTACTCCTCCATATCGGCGTAATCGTCCAGATGGTCGTGCGACAAATTGGTGAACGCCGCAACATCAAAACGTATTCCCGCCACTCGATTGTGCGTCAATGCTTGTGCCGAGACCTCGATAACGACGGCGCGAACCGCGACCTCTTTCATTCGCGCAATGAGCGCGTGGAGTTCACTCGCTTCGGGAGTCGTAAGCCTCGACACGACCGTGCGGTCTGCGATGTGTCGCTCCGCTGTCGTCGACAGTCCGGTGGTAATTCCCATCTGTCTCAGGATTCCCTCGAGAAGGTACGAGGTCGAGGTTTTGCCGTTCGTGCCGGTAATTCCAAAATATTGGGGCGCGTCGTCATCGGTTCGGTAGATCCATCGCGAAATTTCGCCCAGTGCTGCTCGAGGTGACTCGACAATGATGACGGGAAGCCCGGCATCAGCGGCAAGAACTGCGCCCTCCGCGTCGGTCAAAATTGCCGCAGCACCATTGGCCTTTGCATCGCCGGCGAATTCTGCACCGTGTCGATGAGCGCCGCGCACGGCGACGAACAAGTCACCCGGGCCAATTTCGGAGGTCATGACCGAAACACCCGAAATTTCGACGCCGCGAATATCACCACTTGACGAGAGTCCGAGCTCAGAAACCAACAATTCAACCGACCGAGGTGACACGTGTTCGGGTCGAATCACGGGGGGAGTATTTCCGGTCACGCTACGTTGTCCTTCACCATGTACTCGGTAAATCCAGGGGCTTTCCACTCGACGGAGGCACCCGATAGTACTTGAGCGTCTGCTCCATGAGTTTAGCGAATGCTGGTGCCGCTGCGACCGAACTCCGCTCGACTTGCGGCAAACCGAACACCACGATGACGGCGAATTGAGGATTGTCGGCGGGCACGATCCCCGCAATGGAAATCACCCGGTCGGCGGTGTACACGCCATTGCGCGCGACTTCTGCGGTCCCGGATTTAACGGCGATTCGGTAGCCGGAACCACCGACGTAGTCCCGAAGTGACCCGTGTTTCGCAACCGCTTCCAACATTTGGACCGTTTGGTCCGCGGCCGCTGCAGAGATTACTCGAACACCACTGGTATCAGGTGTGTCGGTGACTTTTCCGTCGGGCTGCTCGCAACCCGAAACCAACGTCAATGGTTGACGGACCCCGTGGTTTCCGATGGTTTGATAAATGCTGGCGATTTGTGCAGTGGTGGCCGTCACACCTTGCCCAAAGATTTCGGTGTACTGAGTGACGTTATCCACGACGTCGGGCGTTCGAATAAGGCCAGAATCTTCACCAAGGAATTTGACCGCGGTTGGAGACCCAACACCAAACGACGTGAGGTCGTCGTACCGATCCTGTTTCGTGAGGTTCTTTGCCAACACATTCATGCCGATGTTGGATGAGTACACGAGAATTCCCGTGGTCGTCATCCGCATCGTCCCGTGGTCGAAAAAGTCGGAAATGTACTTTCCCGGTGCGACCTTGAATTGCCCAGGCACGACGAATTTGCTGGTTGGGGTCGTCTGGCCCTGATCAATCATGGCGGCCACCGTCATGGGCTTAAAAACCGAACCAGGTTCGTATGGAACTGAGAAAAGTCGAGCTCCCATGTCGTCAACCTTCGACCCGTTGACGTTGTTCGGGTCCACACTGGGCCAGTCAGCAGCGGCGAGAATGTGCCCGTCATTGATGCGAACAACCATCGCCGAAGCCCACGCAGCATCCAGCGTTTTCCCGCGAGTCGTGATCACTTGCTGTGCGAACCACTGAAGATCGGAATCGATCGTAAGGTGAATTGTTCCGCCATCAATCGGATTCTTTTGGTCATAGGTCGAACCAGGAATACGAATTCCGTCGGATCCCCGCGCGTACGTCATTGAGCCGTTTGTCGCTGCCAAACAATCGTTCTTGTAGTACTCAACGCCGGTCAACGGGCCGTCTGTACCCATGAATCCAACGAGGTTGCCACCCACCGCACCGCGCGGATAGGTTCGGCTCGGGCGAAGATCGGAATAAAGCCAGGGGATCTTGAGTTCCTGAACTTTTCGGAGAACCGTAATCGTCACACCCTTGACGAGGTATGCGAAATCAGACGTGGGATCTTTAGTGACCGCCGCTCGAAGCACTGACACGTCTGTGCCAGTCGCACCTGAAATTTCCGCGAGTGCTTGTTCGGTAGAAACGGGCGTTCCGGCTCGGGTGAAATCAGCAAAATATCTCGGCGATGCCGTGATGTCGTAGCGTTCTACGCTCTCGGCCAAAACCGTGCCGTTCGCATCCACGATGGAGCCCCGGATTCCATAGAGCGTCCGAGTGACACTCCGCCGACTCTCTGCTTCGGAATTCAGTTTCCCCGCGTCAATCACCTGAATGAAGACCAATCGACCGACAAAAATCGCGGCGAGCGCAAAGGCGATACCAAGAATGAGACCAACGCGTCGAGAGAATTCCGAGGAACGATACATCTGCCGCTCCCCCTCCGTCAGTTCTAGTGAGTATTCGGTGCCGGGATTCCCGACGGTGATACCACGACCGAAACCTGCTTCCCAGATTCTCCACCACTCGCCGATTTCTCCGGTGATGCCACGCCATTATTGACGTCCGAGGTCATGATGGTGGTCTCCAACGCGTTGGCAATCGTGACGTTGTCAACTGCCAAGGACGACACCACGAGGGGGTTTCCCCAGACTCTGCCGTCGCTGATGCGCAGGTAAGCGGGACGCGAGTTGGAGATCATTCCCAGCTTTTGAGCAGCGGTGGACAGATGTTGTGGCGAATTCAACACGGCCAACTGCTCTTGAATGAACTGAGCGTCCCGCATCAAGTTTTGGCTTTGCTTGGCTTTTGCGGCAATCGCATACGCGTTCGCGTCAGTAGCTACGGAAATGAACAGGCGTCCAACGAAAATCGCTGCGAAGGCGAGAAGCACAATCGTGATATTCCGAAGGGTGAATATCGCCCGCGCACGCTGCGTGGTCGGTGCCAACGAGACCGACCGAACGGGAGGGACTGGCCGGACCGGGGAAACGGGCCGGACTGGGGAAACAGGTCGAAGTGTCGGAATCGAATAGCCAGTAGCAAAATTCTCGGGGCGGCGAGGCGCATATGCCGGTGCGTAACCGGGATCAATCATCGTGGTCATGCGGCGGTATCCAATCGCTCAATCGCTCGGAACTTGACGGACGCCGCTCGTGAATTTCGGGAAACTTCGGCTGCGCTCGCGGTGCGCGCTCCAGAGAAGACCAAACGGAAACCCGCCCGCAGCGCGACCGGTACAACCGGAAGATCGTGCGGCGCTTTGCTTGAACTCGCGTCGGCGAAAGCCATTTTCACGATGCGATCTTCAAGCGAGTGATAGGACAAAACGACGAGACGTCCACCCACCGCAAGCGCGGTCAGTGCATTGTGAATTGCCACTCGCAAGATATCGAGTTCACCATTTACCTCTATTCGAAGAGCTTGGAAAACGCGCTTTGCGGGATGCCCCGCGTTCTTCAGTGCATAGGGAGTGGCATCGTTGAGAATTTCAACCAACCGTTCGCTGCGATTGATGGGTGCCGACTCACGCGCGGTAACAATTGCGCGCGCATAACGCGCCGCAAGCTTCTCTTCTCCGTAATCGCGGAAGATTCGAACTAAGTCAATCTCGTCATAGGTCCTCAGCACTTCGGCTGCCGTGATTCCGGCGGTTTGATCCATCCGCATGTCGAGCGGAGCGTCCATGGCATAGGCAAAACCGCGATCAGCTTCGTCAATCTGCATCGACGAAATTCCTAGGTCAAGCAGGATCCCATTGGCCGTGTCCCGGTGAACTTCCCGCAGTGCGATGTCCATGTGGTCATAGGTCGTGTGAACACCGATGAAGCGGTCCCCGAATGGTGCGAGCCGAGTTCGCGCGAGGCGTAACGCGGTCGAGTCGCGGTCGATGCCCACAACGGTCGCGTCCGGGAAACGCGTCAAAATTTCGGACGTGTGCCCACCGAGTCCGAGCGTCCCATCGATGACAAGCGGGTTTACTCCCGTCAACGACGCCGAGAGGACGTCGAGACACTCGTCGAGAAGGACGGGGATGTGCGTGGGGGTCGTTGTCATAGCGTTTCCGGTTGTTGCGGTGATCCGATTCCCGTCCGCTGCCTGCTGTGGGGGAAGTACCTCAGGGGCGGCTGGGAGTCGCATCACCGCGACTAAAAGAGTCCCGGGATCACCTCCTCTTCGGTATCGCTGTAGGCCTGTTCCTTTTCCGCGTAATAGGTTGCCCAGGCATCCGCTGCCCAGATTTCAGCGCGGCTGCCAACGCCGATGACGACGAGTTCGCGCGCGAGGCTTGCGTAGTCACGCAGTTGTGTTGGAATCATGATGCGGTTTTGTTTATCCGGAG
>CANGCU010000053.1 GCA_947452355.1 Microbacteriaceae bacterium
ACATCCTGCCCATCGTCCTTCTGATCGTGGGGATTGTCATCGCCTTCCCCGTGATTGCACAGGAGTTGGATATGAATGGAACCATCACCGGAGCAGCGATCCCGAAATTGCTCGGTGCCGCAGCCATACCGATCCTTGGGGGTCTGGCGATTTGGATCTTCAACCTTGTTGTCCTCCTTCGTCCGTCGAAGTCTGCGGCTGAGGGCAACAAGTACGCCGCGTAGCTCCTAGTCGCGCATCGCGTCGAAGCGGGCCATCATGTCGTCGATGTCACTCATCGACTGCCACGAGAAGTCCGTCGTCGTCGCGTCGGAGTGAATTGCGATCCACAATCGGGACGGTTCTGAATTCAGGACCGTCTCGATTGCTGTCATGACGTCGGTGCCGGCGGGCTGACCAATCTGGACCACGAATTCCGCGAAGTGTGCCGCTGGCAGTGTGTGGACACAATCCGAACCAGATCGGTCCCCCACGAACGTAATGTCGTCTCGGTCACGCCGTACCTCGATGTGTTGGTATCTCCCGTCCCGGGAGGTGAACGTCTTTTCCATTTCTCCTCTTTTCTCTCGTTTCTATTTCGAGAGTATGCCGAGGCACAGACGTGTAACGAGACCCACGTGCGGACGCAATCCGCTCTCGTTTACCGTCAAAGTCATGTCACGTGCGAGCAATAGACTAGGAAGACAAGTTGGCACGAAAGGTTTCTCCGTGGAAAAAATCAAGGTCGATGGCATTGTCGTAGAACTCGATGGTGACGAAATGACGCGCATCATTTGGCAGTTCATCAAGGATCGTCTCATTCACCCGTACCTTGACCTGACGTTGGAGTATTACGACCTGTCGATTCAGAAGCGTGATGAAACGGACGACCAGATCACTATTGATGCCGCGAACGCCATCAAGAAGCACGGCGTTGGTGTGAAGTGCGCCACAATCACACCCGACGAGGCCCGCGTCGAGGAATTCAAATTGAAGAAGATGTGGAAGAGCCCGAACGGCACCATTCGCAACATCCTTGGTGGTGTGATTTTCCGTGAGCCCATCATCATCTCGAATATTCCCCGACTTGTCCCCGGCTGGAACAAGCCGATCATCGTGGGTCGTCACGCGTTCGGTGACCAGTACCGCGCAACCGACTTCACGTTCGACCGTCCCGGCACGCTGACGATTTCCTTCGCTCCGGCTGATGGCACCGAAGCCCAATCGTTCGAGGTCTTCCAAGCGCCCAGCGCAGGTGTTGCGATGGCGATGTACAACCTCGATGACTCGATTCGGGATTTTGCCCGCGCGTCGCTCAACTACGGGCTTACTCGGAACTACCCCGTGTACCTGTCGACGAAAAACACGATTCTTAAGGCCTATGACGGCCGATTCAAGGACATTTTCCAGGAAATCTTTGATGCCGAATTCGCCGACAAGTTTGCGAAAGCGGGAATCACCTACGAACACCGCCTCATCGACGACATGGTCGCGAGCGCGATGAAGTGGGAGGGCGGGTACGTCTGGGCCACCAAGAACTACGACGGCGATGTCCAATCGGACACCGTTGCTCAAGGTTTCGGTTCGCTCGGGCTGATGACGTCTGTTCTGACGACGCCCGATGGAAAAATTGTCGAAGCCGAGGCAGCTCACGGGACGGTCACACGCCACTACCGCGAACACCAAAAGGGCAAACCGACGTCGACGAACCCCATCGCCTCGATTTACGCGTGGACTCGTGGGCTTCAGCACCGCGGAAAGTTGGACGGGAACCAGGCGCTCATCGACTTCGCCGTCACACTCGAAGAGGTTGTCGTCGAGTCGGTCGAGGCCGGTCACATGACGAAGGACCTCGCATCGCTCGTCGGTCCTGACCAGACGTGGGAGACGACGGAAGGCTTCCTCGCCACATTGGACGCCGCGCTGCAGCAACGCCTCGCGTCGTAGTCTCACGACAAACGACATGTCCCTCCCGTCGGTCATTCGGCGTTATCCGCTCGTCGGAGTTGCGCTCATCGTTGCGCTCGCGGGGTGGGGTTTCGTGGCCCTCGATTTCGAACTCGGTGCACGAGTTATCGTGTCCGCATTCGCCCTATTTGTCGGGGCGCAACAGTTGTGGGGGATGGTCCGTTCCATCATTGCGGGCCAGGTCGGTCTGGATATCCTCGCTGTCACGGCCATCATCGCGACACTGGTTATCGGTGAATACTGGGCGAGCCTCGTCATTGTCCTCATGCTCACGGGTGGCGAGGCGCTGGAGGACTACGCCGAGGGTCGCGCCGAGCGCGAACTCAGTTCCTTGCTTGAACACGTTCCACAGATCGCACATCGTTACCGGGCTGACGGAACGACGGAAGACATCGCCGTCTCGCTCGTGGCGGTTGGTGACACACTGTTGGTTCGCCCGAACGAAATCGTGCCCGTTGACGCAACGCTCTCAAGTTTTACCGCATCGTTCGATGAATCGTCACTGACGGGAGAAAGTCTTCCTGTCGACAAGGTCGACGGCGATTCGGTGATGTCAGGGTCGCTCAATGGCGCGGGGGCGGTCGACATCGTCGCGACGTCAATCGCGGCGGACAGCCACTATCAGCGGATTGTCGCGCTCGTCACCGAGGCAAAGCGTTCGAAAGCACCGCTTGTCCGGATTGCCGACCGCTACGCCGTTCCGTTCACCCTCATCGCATATGCCATTGCGGGAGTCGCGTGGTGGATGAGCAGTGACCCAGCCCGATTCGCCGAGGTCCTCGTCGTGGCGACCCCGTGTCCATTGCTGATTGGCGCCCCGGTCGCGTTTATGGCGGGCATGTCGAGTGCCGCCCATTCGGGGATTGTCATCAAACACGCGGGCACTTTGGAGCGTCTCGCGCGGGCGGGAACCGTCGCGTTCGATAAGACGGGGACTCTCACCTATGGGATGCCCCGGGTTGTCGGGGTACATCCCGTTGGGATGACGACGGACGAGCTTCTCGTTTATGTCGGCTCGGCCGAACAGTATTCCTCGCACGTACTCGCCGGGGCACTGCGGCTCGCGGTCGCGGAGCGCGAACTTCCCCTGCACGACGTGACGGATTCACGTGAGGTGGCGACACACGGCGTCGAGGCGACCATCAACGGGCGAACGGTGTTCGTCGGTAAGCCGAAGTACGTCACCGAAATCGCGTCGAACGTGCCGCCACTCGCGCTCGAGCCGGGCGAGGCCGCGATCTATGTCGCGATTGACGGTGTTTTTGCCGGCTCGGTAACCCTCCGTGACGAAATTCGGGGCGATGCCGCGGCGACCCTTGCGGCCCTGCGCACCCTGGGAATTCGACACATCATGATGTTGACCGGGGACATCGCCCCGGTCGCGAGTCACGTTGGTGCCGAGTTGGGGATTGACGACGTTCGATCCGAATGTCTACCCGAAGACAAGGTTGCAGCGATTCGGGACGCGACCAGGCGGCCCATTGTCATGGTTGGGGATGGGGTCAATGATGCACCCGTGCTCGCGGTATCGGACGTTGGGATCGCGATGGGTGCGAAAGGGTCGACGTCCGCCGCGGAAAGTGCCGACATTGTCATCTTGTTAGACGACATTTCGCGCGTGGCACGAGCGGTGTCCATCGGGCAGCGAACAGTCGCGATTGCCCTACAATCAATCTGGCTTGGAATTGCCTTATCGATTGTGCTGATGGTTCTGGCGTCATTCGGTTATTTGCCCGCGATTGCGGGCGCGGCACTGCAAGAAGTGGTTGACCTCGTTTCAATCCTCGGGGCATTGCGTGCTGTCGGTGCTGGGCGGGCACGCCTCGACGGTGTCGCGGCGGGGCGATAGGAAAGTTGGACATGACAACACGAGCAACCACCGAACGCTTTCCGTGGGCGGCGATGTTCGCAATCGGATTCACGGTTTTCGCGACGGTGACGTCCGAGTTCCTTCCAACGGGCATGCTTCCCTCGATGTCGAAAGACCTGAACGTCAGCACCTCGCAGATTGGCTTCCTCGTCTCGGTGTGGGCGGCCACGGTGGTCTTGACCGCGATTCCACTGTCCTTGACAACGAGACGCTTCAGTCGTAAATCACTCCTGATCACGTCGGTCGTGCTGTTCACCGTGTCGAATGTCATGGCGGCACTCACACCAACATATGAATTACTGCTTGTATCTCGAATCGTCGGCGGGCTTGGAAACGGCATGTTTTGGATGATTGCGACCGGGTATGTTACAACGATGTTGCCATCACAGTGGCGTTCGCGCGGATTTCTGTTCATCTCGGCGGGAGCGAACCTTGCGTTCATCCTGGGATTGCCCTTGGGTTCGGCGCTCGCCGCGGTGTCCGACTGGCGTTTCGGATTCGCCATCATGACGATCATGACCGTCGGGGCAAGCGCAAGTTTGTTCTTTTTGCTCACTCCGGTCCCCAACCCGCACACCGAGAACTCGGGCGACAAGCATTCCACCGTGCGCGACCGATCGTTCCCCATGGTCCTCTTGTGCGTGAGTGGCGTCTTCCTCGTCGTCGGTGGTGGGGACATGTTCTACCCATACATCGCACCATTCCTCATCGACATTGCGCACTTCACCCCGTTGACGGTGGCGGTCCCCCTTGCGGCATACGGGGTCGGTGGAACCATCGGAATCATCGTCGCGGAACGACTTGGTCGACGACCAGAGAACTTGTCCCGGAACATCGCGGCGGCAATTGTGTTTATGGCGGCGATGATGGTCATTCTCAATCTCGTCGCGACGTCGCAGGTTCTCGCCATCGTGGCTATCGCGCTCTGGAGCCTCGGGTTCTCGGTCACCGAGCCACTGTTCGGGCAATACATCATGGAACTGTCCAGTCCACGACTTCGTGACTTTGCCGGCGCGATGCGCACTACGGCGTGGAATCTGGGAATCGGGAGCGGCTCGTTCATCGGTGGAATTCTTCTCGTCCCGTTCGGAATTGGGTCGCTGCCCTATCTCGGTGCCGTCGTACTCATGGGTGGCGCAACGGTTGCGCTTATTGCGAGGCGCAGGGAACGGGCGTTACGGGCAAACTAGAATGGTCTCAGAAACAACCTTTCAGCGAGGAGCCACGTGAACGACCGCGATACCTTCAACGCCCCACTGTCCGAGGTTGACCCCGAGATTGCCGAGGTCTTGAACCTCGAACTCGGTCGTCAGCGCGACTTTCTCGAGATGATTGCCTCGGAGAACTTTGTGTCCCGTGCCGTGCTTCAATCGCAGGGATCAGTGCTCACGAACAAATATGCCGAGGGCTACCCGGGCAAGCGCTATTACGGTGGGTGCGAGTTCGTTGACATCGCCGAATCCCTCGCAATCGAGCGCGCAAAATCCCTGTTCGGTGCTGCCTTTGCGAATGTCCAGCCGCACTCGGGTGCGACGGCAAACGCCGCCGTGTTGCATGCGATCGCGACGAAAGACGACACCATTTTGGGTCTTGAGCTCGCACACGGTGGGCACCTCACGCACGGCATGAAACTCAACTTCTCGGGCCGTCTGTACAACGCCGTCTCGTACGGTGTTGACCCAGAAACGTTCCTGATTGACATGAATGTGGTCCGCGAGAAGGCACACGAACACAAGCCGCAGGTCATCATCGCGGGCTGGAGCGCGTACCCGCGTCACCTGGATTTCGCGGCGTTCCGCGAGATTGCCGACGAGGTCGGCGCAAAATTGTGGGTCGATATGGCGCACTTCGCTGGACTTGTCGCGGCGGGCGTGCACCCGAACCCCGTCCCGTATGCGGATGTCGTGTCGACGACGGTTCACAAGACGCTCGGTGGGCCACGTGCGGGACTGATTCTGTCGCGCGACGAGGAACTCGGTAAAAAGCTCAATTCGGCGGTGTTCCCTGGACAACAGGGCGGACCGCTCATGCACGTCATCGCTGCGAAGGCGACGGCATTCAAGCTCGCTGCGACTCCCGAATTCAAGGAACGCCAAGAGCGAACCATCCGAGGAGCTCGCATTCTCGCGGAACGCCTCACGGCGGCAGATGCAACAACGGCCGGTGTCGGCGTGCTGACCGGAGGAACGGATGTTCACCTCGTGTTGGCCGACCTGCGCAACTCTGTGGTCAACGGCATGGAAGCCCAAGATCTGCTGCACGATGCGGGAATCACCGTGAATCGCAATTCGGTCCCGTTCGACCCCCGGCCACCGATGGTGACGTCGGGTGTTCGCATCGGCACCGCGGCGCTCGCAACTCGTGGCTTCGGCGACGCCGAGTTCACCGAAGTGTCGGACATCATCGCGCACGCGTTGATGCCTAATCCTGACGCCACGGAACTCAAGCGGCGCGTGAAGGTGCTCACCGAGGCCTTCCCGCTCTACCCCGGCCTCGAGCAGTAGGCGCGATGACGGCTCGGTTGCTGGATGGCACGGCGACCGCCGCGGCAATCAAAGCCGACCTCGCCGTTCGTGTTGGCGCGCTTCGCACGAGGGGTGTCACCCCTGGACTAGCTACGGTACTTGTTGGTTCGGACCCGGGCTCGCTGTGGTACGTTGCCGGAAAACACAAGGATTGTGCCGAGGTCGGAATCGCCTCGATTCGCCGCGACCTTCCCGACAACGCGACGCAGTCCGACGTCGAGGCGGTCATCGATGAATTGAACGCCAACGACGAGGTCACCGGGTACATCGTCCAGCTTCCGTTGCCCGCGCACATCGACACCGATGCGATCCTCGAACGAATAGATCCGCTGAAGGATGCAGACGGCCTCCACCCCATGAACCTTGGTCGCCTCGTTAACCGCACGTCGGGCGCCATCGATTCGCCGCTGCCGTGCACCCCGCGAGGGATCATCGAACTCGTCGAGCACCACGGGATTTCGTGGAACGGCCTCAACGTTGTTGTTATTGGGCGGGGAATCACCGTCGGCAGACCGATCGGCTCGCTGCTGACTCGAAAAGAAGTCAACGCCACCGTGACGCTCACGCACACCGGAACGCGAAACATGGCCGACCACCTGGCTGGCGCAGACGTCATTGTTGCGGCCGCCGGCTCGCCGTCAATTGTGAGCGCAGCAATGATCAAGCCCGGCGCGATTGTCCTTGATGTTGGGGTCTCTCGGGTAACGAACGCCGACGGTACGACCCGAATTGCTGGTGACGTCGACGCTGACGTCAGCAGCGTTGCCGGGTGGGTGTCACCAAACCCTGGTGGGGTGGGACCGATGACTCGGGCGATGTTGCTGACGAACGTTGTCGAAATGGCGGAACGCGCGCTCTAACCCTCGATCACGGGTTTGCGCCGTTGCGACCCTGAATCATGCCGCCCATTTTCGGCAACAACGTCACAATCACTCCGATCCGGTCGATGACAAGCCACGTGTTGCCCGACAGCATGATGTGCGTCCGCGCACGGATGTCCTGATTGACCTCGAGTTCGGTTTTGACCACGTCCGCGCGGGACGCGTCCGCGTCGAAGAGGTAAATTTTTCCGCCGCCATCGCACGTGATCGCGGCGATTGCTCGTGGTTCGGTCAATGTCGACCACGAGGCGCATGTTCCGCCATCGGCGACGTATTCGTCTTTCAGGTCGAGAAGTGCGACCGGGAAAGTTGGCGTACACCCCGCGAGTGCGGCGACAAGACCCGCGACGACTATGAAACGATGCATGGCACTCATCCTAGGGAGCCTGTCGTTCGGTACGCTCGTCTCATGGCGAAGTTGTATTTCCGATAT
>CANGCU010000054.1 GCA_947452355.1 Microbacteriaceae bacterium
CGCGTACAACCTTCGGCGCAAAGAAAAGAACGAGCCCATCTCGTTCGGCGATATGTCCATCGTCATGGACGTGCCCACCTATTACGCCCGCAGTGCGGAAAGTGCGGTGATCGAAGCCGTTTCGGCCGAGGAGATCCGTGCGTTGTTTGACGAGGTGCGAGAGCCCTTCCGGACCGCACTCAAACTGATCCTCCTCGAGGAAATGCCCTACCAGGACGCTGCCGACAAGCTCGGGGTTCCGCTCAACACGATGTTGACGCGTGTGAACCGTGGGCGTGCAATCCTGAAAGAACTCGTGTTGAAACACAAGAAAGAAATGGGAATCTAATGGACACGAATCGTGATTGCGGCTGCGACTCCGCCCGAGAGCGGATTGACATTCTTATTGACCGCGAATTGACCGAAATGGAATGTGCCGACGTCAGAGCACACTGCGCGTCGTGTGAGAGCTGCCAGGAAGAAGTCGCATTGCTCGAACGGTTGACCGACAAATTCCGGCAAGCGTGCGCGGAACCGGCCCCCGACAATTTGCGAATCTCAATTCTCAATTCGCTGAAGAATCAGAATGGAATTGTCGACGCCTAAATCACGTGTGATGGGGGACGTTCAGAGGTCCTGGAACGCCTCATCCATGAGCTGGGTGTGCTCTTCGGCCGAGCGCTTAGATGACCCGGCAGCGGGCGAGGCCGATGCCGGACGCGAAACGACTCGCACGTTGTCGATGCCAAGGCGTCGTAATTCCAGCGCGATGAACGGCCATGCGCCTTGGTTCTCGGGTTCGTCTTGAACCCAGACCAATTCCGCCCCTTTGTGGCGTTCGACGATTGCGCGCAATTGTGGCTCGGGGAACGGGTAATACTGTTCCATTCGAACCAGTGCGACACCGGACAGCCCGCGCTTCTCGCGTTCGGCAAGTAGGTCGTAGTGAATCTTGCCAGCGTGCAACAGGATGCGACGCGACTTTCCGTCGACGCTGTGATCGTCGAGGACGGGTTCGAATGTTCCCGTGGTGAAATCGTCGACGGCGCTCGTGGCGCCGCGGAGCCGGAGCATGGCTTTCGGCGTGAAGACGATCAACGGTCGCTGCGGCTGCGAATACGCTTGACGGCGCAGCAGGTGGAAATACGACGCCGGGGTCGACGGTCGGGCAATCGTCATGTTGCCTTCGGCGGCCAGTTGCAGGAACCGTTCGATGCGGGCAGATGAGTGGTCGGGGCCCTGTCCCTCATACCCGTGTGGCAACAGGAGGACGAGTCCAGAGTTCTGCCCCCACTTCTGTTCAGACGCAGAGATGAACTCGTCGATGACCGTCTGAGCGCCATTCGCGAAGTCACCGAACTGTGCTTCCCAGAGCACGAGTGCTTCCGGGTTTCCGACGGTGTACCCGTATTCGTAAGCCATCGCCGCGTATTCCGACAGCAGCGAATCGTAAATGTAGAAACGCGATTGGTTTTCGGCGAGGTTCATCAGCGGAATCCATTCCTGGCCGTTGATGCGATCGTGGAACACGGCGTGACGCTGAACGAAGGTTCCGCGGCGGGCGTCTTGACCAGCGAACCGAACCTTCTTGCCCTCCAGAAGGACGGAGCCCAGTGCGAGAAGTTCGCCGAAGCCCCAATCGATGTCGCCGGTTCGGCTCATCTCGACGCGCTTCGCGAGGAGTTGTTCGAGTTTGGGGTGAACGGTGAAGCCCTCGGGCGGTGCACCGTGTGCGTCACCGATTCGGTGGATGACGGATGCATCGACGGCGGTGGACTCGGGATGACGCTGAACTTGTGCTGCGGTTGCCGTTCCGCTTGAGATGCCGGTTCCCGACGTGTCCGTGTCGTGTGTGTCGGCGAAGGCCTTCTCGAGAAGGGCGAGGAACTTCGTCTGAACGCCGTCGTACTCCTCTTGCGTGATGTCTCCTCGGCCGACAAGGGATTCGGCATAAAGGGTTCTAACGGAACGCTTCGCCTCGATGAGGTTGTACATGAGTGGCTGGGTCATCGATGGGTCGTCACCCTCGTTGTGTCCGCGGCGACGGTAACTGACGAGGTCGATGACGACGTCGTGCTTGAACTGTTGGCGGTATCGAACGGCGAGTTTCGCCACGCGAACGACGGCTTCGGGGTCGTCGCCGTTGACGTGGAAGATCGGTGCCTGGATCGATTTGGCGACGTCGGTTGAGTACAGAGAGGTTCGCGCGTCTTTCGGCAGAGTGGTGAAACCGACTTGGTTGTTCGCGACGACGTGGATTGTTCCACCGGTTCGGTATCCACGCAGTTGCGCCATCTGCAGCGTTTCGATGACAACGCCCTGACCGGCCATGGCGGCGTCCCCGTGAACGAGGATTGGGAGCACCGTGAACGAGGCAATGGGCTTGTGGTCCTGCTTGGCACGGACGATTCCCTCGAGCACGCCGTTCACGGCCTCAAGGTGTGACGGGTTCGCGGCGAGGTAGACGGGAATCTTCTGTCCCTTTGCCGTGACAAATTCGCCACTCGTTCCGAGGTGGTATTTGACGTCTCCCGAGCCCTGGACGGTGCTCGTGTCGGTCGTGCCCTCGAATTCACGGAAGATTTGGCCGTAGGTTTTCCCGGCGATGTTCGCGAGCACATTGAGTCGCCCGCGGTGTGCCATCCCGATGTCGACTTCGTCGAGTTCGAAATCGGCGGCGTCTTGAATGATCTCGTCGAGTAGGGCAATCATTGACTCGCTACCTTCGAGCGAGAATCGCTTTTGACCGACGTATTTCGTCTGCAGGAAGGTCTCGAACGCTTCGGCTTGGTTGAGTCGGTCGAGGATTCGCATCTGTTCGTCGTGCGTCGGCTTCTGATAAGGCTGCTCGAGGACCTCTTGGAACCACTTCCGCTGTTCCGGGTCTTGCAAATGGGTGTATTCGACGCCGACGGTTCGGCAATACGAGTCACGCATCAATCCGAGGACTTCGCGCAACAACATCGTTCGGCGTCCGGCAAGTCCACCGACGACGAATTCGCGGTCCAGATCCCAGAACGTCAGCCCGTGGTTTTCGATTTCGAGGTCGGGGTGCGATCGCTGTTGATACTGAAGCGGATCGATATCGGCCATACGGTGTCCGCGCACGCGATACGCGTCAACGAGTTCTTGCACTCGCGCGGTCTTGTTGATTTCGTCCGAAATGTCGACCTTGATGTCTTGTGACCATCGAATCGGTTGGTACGGAATGCGGAGCGCCGCAAAGAGGTCCTCGTAAAAACCGTCTTCACCGATCAGGAGACCGTGAATGATTTTGAGGAATTCGCCAGAGCCGGCGCCCTGGATGACCCGGTGGTCGTACGTCGAGGTGAGGGTGATCGTCTTTGAGATACCGAGGTCGAACAACACCTTTTCGGCGGAACCCTGGAATTCGGCGGGGTAGTCGAGTGCGCCGGCGCCGATGATGCAACCTTGCCCTCGCATAAGACGCGGGACCGAGTGCACGGTCCCGATTCCGCCGGGGTTCGTCAGTGACACCGTGTTTCCAGCGAAGTCGTCCGCGGTGAGTTTGTTAGCCCGCGCACGAGCAACGACGTCTTCGTAGGCCTCGAGGAAGTCGGCAAAGTCCATCTGCTCGGCCTTCTTGATCCCAGGGACGAGAAGTGCGCGTGAGCCATCGGGCTTCGGAACATCAATCGCAAGACCGAGGTTGATGTGGGCGGGCACGACCAGCGACGGTGCGCCATCGGGCTCGTCGTAGAACACGTTTTGTGACGGGAATGCTTTCAGTGCGCGCACCATCGCCCATCCGATGATGTGCGTGAACGACACCTTGCCGCCGCGCGTGCGTCGGAGGTGGTTGTTGATGACAATGCGGTTGTCAATCATCAGCTTCGCGGGAATGGTCCGCACGCTCGTCGCGGTCGGAACCGAAAGGCTTGCATCCATGTTGGCGGCGAGTGCTTTCGGCATGCCCTTCAACGCGGTGACAGTGTTCTCATCGGTTGTCTCGGATGGTCGAGAGGTTCCCGGCGCTTGGGCCGGAATCGGCGTCGCCGTCGGTGCGGTCGAGGTCGTTCGTGACGTTGGCTGGAGCGCGGTGATCGGTCCCGTGGCGTTGGGGTCTGCTGCGGCGGAAGTGGGAGAGGTCACCGCAGGGGTCGGGGCTGTGGCCGCCGGCCCGCCCGCCAGACGAGCGGCGTAGCTCTGAAGCGTCGGAACCCACGATGGGTCAACCGAGGCAGGGTCTTTCACCCACGATTCGTACATCTCTTCCACGAGCCAGTCGTTGGCTCCGAAATCATCGGCACTCGGGTCAGTAGTTCCGTCACTGGACACTGTAAATGGTCACCTCGTAGTTGGAATTGCGACGGCAGCCTCACGCTACCGAGGACTAGCCTAGTCCCGCGATTGGGCGGTTCGCACACCGTGAGGGTGACGTGCCGAATCTATACTTGGGCTATGGACGACCCGCATAGTAAGGCGACGCCGTCGAGCGCGTTCGCTCACGGTGTCGCATGACCGAATGGGGTTTCATCGCGGTCGGAGTCCTTCTGACCATGGCGACTGGTTTGTTCGTCGCGTCGGAGTTCACGCTCGTCTCACTGGATCGCGCTGACCTTGAAGCGAGGCGCCTGGCGGGTGACACCGGATTCGGCCCAGCGATTCGAGCGTTGACCCGAACCTCCACTCACCTGTCGTCCGCTCAGTTGGGCATCACACTGACGACGCTGCTGACTGGCTGGATGATGGAACCCGCGATCAGTGCATTGCTTGCGCCGACGGTCGAATCGTGGGGGCTCAGCGCCGAACTCGCCGAGACAGTTTCCGCGGTGGTCGCCATCGCGATTGCGACCATCCTGTCGATGATCATCGGCGAACTCGCCCCCAAAAACCTCGCCATCGCGATCCCCCGTCGTGTCGTGAAGGTCGTCGCGCCCTTCCAATTGGCGTTTTCGTGGCTATTCGCGCCTTTTGTGTCGCTGCTGGTGAAATCCTCCAACCTGATTGTTCGCTCGTTTGGTATCGAGCCCAAAGAAGAACTGTCGTCCGCCCGTACCGCGGAAGAACTCGCCTCGGCCGTCCGCCACAGTTCGATTCACGGAACGATGGAAGAGGACACCGCCACGCTACTGGGCAAGGCGTTGTCGTTTACCAATCATGAGGCGCAGGACATCATGACTCCCCGCACGCGAGTTGCAACGGTTCGAGTGGGCGACACCGCGGCCGACGTCATCGCGTTGACACGCAAAACCGGTTATTCGCGTTTCCCGGTCATTGACGAAGATGCGGATGACGTTGTCGGTATCGTCCACGTCAAACAGGCGGTTGCTGTGCCGCGCGAACGGCGTGCCGACGTTCCGGTCGGTGCACTGCAGGGTGAGGCACTTCGAGTCCCCGAGACGATGCACCTCGACGTGCTTCTCGGTGAATTACGCCAGGGCGGGTACCAAATGTCTATCGTCGTCGACGAATACGGCGGAACCGCGGGCATCGCGACGCTCGAAGACCTGATCGAGGAGCTCATTGGTGAAGTCAGTGACGAACACGATCGAACGAAGGCCGACGTAGTCCGCACGGGGAACATCGTGACCTTCCCCGCGTCGCTTCGTCCAGACGAACTGCGCGAACGCGCAGACATCGAGGTACCGGACGACGGACAGTGGGAAACCGTGGGCGGATTCCTGCTTAGTCAATGGGGGTACATTCCGGAAACCGGCGCAACGCTCGAGGCGTGCGGAGGACAGTTTGTTGTCGAGCGAATGGAAGGCCGTCGAATCGATCGTGTCCGGTTCACGCCGACGGAGGTCGACGATGAATGACCTGAACGGAATCATCTGGCTTGCGGGACTGCTCCTCATCAACGCATTCTTCGTCGCGGCTGAATTCGCCGTCGTCGCCGCACGGCGCTCGCAGATCGAACCACTCGCGGACAGCGGATCGTGGGCGGCAAAAATCGCTCTCGCGGCGATGGAAAAAGCGACCCTGATGCTCGCCACGACACAACTGGGAATCACCGTCTGTTCACTCATGATTCTCGGCGTTTCGGAACCGGCAATCCATCACCTCATTGAAGGCGCTCTCGCGGGAACTCCGTTGCCCGGCGACATCATTTCCGTGTCGGCGGTCGTCATCGCAATCCTGATCGTCACAATCTTGCACGTCGTCATCGGCGAAATGGTTCCGAAAAACGTCGCCTTCTCGGTTCCTGACAGGGCCGTACTGATTCTTGCGCCCGCGCTCGCGGGTGTGGCGTGGCTGTTCAAGCCCATCATCGTGGCACTCAACGCGACGGCCAACGGGCTCGTTCGGTTGACGGGTACCGAACCAAAAGACGAAGCCCAGTCCGTCTTCACCCTCGATGAAATGGCAACGATCGTCCAGCAGTCGCAAAAAGAAGGAAAACTTGACGACGTCGCCGGTGCGGTGTCGGCGACCATTGAATTCACGACAAAAAAGGTCAACGACATCACGGTTCCCTTGACCGAAATCGTTTCGCTCCCCGAAGGTTCCAGCGCGAGTGACGTCGAGCGCGAAGTCGCGCAACGTGGGTTTAGCCGTTACATCATGCTCGACGCAAACGGAGAGCCGACGGGCTACGTGCACCTCAAGGATGTCTTGGGTCGCGACGACGATGAAGCGAACGACGCGATACCCGTGAAACGAATCCGACAGTTGGTGTCGCTCTATCGGGGACTTGACCTCGAGGACGCCTTGGCGACACTTCGTCGCACTGGCTCACACATCGCGCGGGTCTTCGATGGGTCAGGTAAAACTGTTGGGCTGTTGTTCCTGGAGGACATCATCGAAGAACTGATTGGTGAAGTCCAAGACGCGACGCGTCGACGTTAGGGCTGCGCCCGCAGGTACTGGTCGGGCCAATACGGGAGTTCGTAGCCGAGCGTCGTTGACGCGCGCAGCGCGAAATGGGGGTCGCGCATCATTTCACGACCGAGCATGACGGCGTCGGCTTTGCCGGATTCGATGATCTCGTTCGCCTGTTCGGGCAGGGTAATCAGCCCGACCGCATTGGTCGGCATTTCCGCCGTTCGGCGAATCGCGTCCGAAAACTCCACCTGATAGCCGGGGCCTGTCTGGATTCGGATGCCCGGGGCGATGCCACCCGACGACGTGTCGATGAGGTCGGCGCCGTCCTCGTGAAGCCACCCCGCGACCGCCGCGACATCGTCCACCGTGATTCCGCGCTCGTCCCAATCTGTCGCGCTCATGCGAACGAAAAGGGGAACGGTGTCAGCAATCGCCGCTCGCACCCCCTGGACGACGCGACGAACGAGGCGTGCACGGTTCTCGAGAGAACCGCCATAGGAATCCGTTCGGTGGTTGGCGATGGGGGACAAGAACTGGTGCAACAAATAACCGTGGGCGGCGTGAATCTCGACCACGTCGAATCCTGCGGCGATCGCACGGAGTGCCGCGGAAACCCAGTCGTCAACAACGTCGTCGATGTCGGCCTCGGACATCTCGAGTGGTGGGTCGTAGTCTCCGAACGCGACGGCACTCGGGGCGACGGTTTGCCAACCCCCGTCAGCAATCGGCACGGTGCCGTCGTAATCGGCACCCCAGCCCGGCGTCGTTGAACCCTTGCGGCCGGCGTGAGCCAGTTGTA
>CANGCU010000055.1 GCA_947452355.1 Microbacteriaceae bacterium
CCGTCCACATCATGCGCGGAGTGATTTTGCGGAACACCGAGGGCCGAACCAGAACGAGAATTACAACCGCGATCACAAATCGGGTCGCGAGAAAGTCGGGAATCGGTTGGCGTTCGATCGCGGGCTTCATGAGCACGAAGGACGCTCCCCACGCGGCGGTGACGCCGAACAGCGCGAGAATCGCGAGCCCGTTGTTCGAAGAGCGCGGTGCCATTACTTTTTTTCGCTCTTTCGCCCCTTGGCCACCGAGTTCACCATCGACGGGAACACCAAACCGTGCATCGGCCAGACCAGCCACCAATACACGTGCCCGGCGAGCCCTTTTGGCGCAAACAGCGCACGTTGCGTGATTGTCGACCCCGAACCGTCGGCTTCAACGGTGAACTCCAACCACGCCAATCCCGGATTGCGCATCTCGGCGCGAAGACGTAAAACGTGCGGCGGACGTAGGGACTCGACGCGCCAGAAATCGAGCGCCTCACCCTCAACGAGGTGATTAGGGTCGCGACGCCCTCGGCGAAGCCCGGGTCCACCGACAAGCCGGTCGAGCAAGCCACGGGCTTCCCAGGCCCAACTCGCCGTCGAGTAACCGTTCTCTCCGCCAATGGATTCCACGCGCTTCCACACCTCGTCAACGGGGTCTGTGCTGTGCGCGACGCGTGTGTCGCGATACAGCGTTCCACCCGCCCATTCGGGGTCGGTCGGCAACGGCTCTGACGGCGACCCTGGGAGCGACGCGTCGGACCAACGCGTATCAACCCGAGCGTCCTTGATTTTCGCCAATGCCAGTGAAACCGCGCGATCGAACGTCGTGAGACCAGCCGGCGGGTCGGGAATCAAGCGTCGAATATCGTCGTTTCGCGCGACCACTTCGTTCTTGAGGCTCGCTACGAGCCGTCGTGCGAGGGTGTACGGAACGGGCGTGACCAGGCCGACCCAACCGCTCGACAGCCTCGGGGTCAAAACGGGGACGGGGATGATGATGCGAGGTCGTAGACCCGCGGCGGCCGCATATTGCTCCATCATCTCGCGATAGGTGAAGACGTCTGGTCCACCGATATCGAAATCCCCTGACACGGTGTCGGCGAGTGACGCCGCGCCGACGAGGTACCGCAGGACGTCTCGAACGGCGATGGGTTGGATTCGCGAATTCACCCATTTGGGCACGGTCATGATCGGGAGGCGCTCGGTGAGGTACCGCAGCATCTCGAATGAGGCGGACCCCGACCCGATGACGACACCTGCGCGCAATTCAATGGTTGGAACTCCCGACGCGGCCAGAATGTGTCCCGTCGCTTCGCGCGACAGGAGGTGCGGCGACAGTGGCGCGGTCGAATCGACCATCCCACCGAGGTACACGATCCTCTTCACGCCCGCACGTTTGCTTTCGGCGCCGAACGTCGTCGCGAGTTCCTTTTCGTGTTCCTCGAAATTCGTCGGGGTCATGAGTGCGTGCAACAGGTAATAGGCAACGTCTACTCCCGACACTGCGCGGGCGACATCGGCCGCGATGTTCGCGTCACCGTCGATGACCTCGACCTTTGAAATCCAGGGATGAAAGCGCAGGCGTTCGGCGTTTCGCGCAAGAATTCGCACGCGATAACCGTGTTGGAGAAGCTCTCGGACCAACCGTCCCCCGATATAGCCCGTCGCTCCGGTGACGAGGCACAGCGCGGGCTTACCCGCCCGATTGCGGCGAAGGGGTAGCCCCGCGGTGAGGTGTTGTTCCACTCTTCGATAGTAGGGCGTGCGGTATCGTCGGTAGGTGCCTACCCTGAACATCGCGCCCGACGTCGCCCGCGCGCTCGCGGACAACAAACCCGTCGTCGCTCTGGAATCGACCATCATTTCACACGGACTTCCACGCCCTCGAAATCGCGAGGCGGCTCTCGAGTTCGAACAGATCCTGCGAGACAAGGGCGTCGTCCCGGCGACCATCGCGATCATCGACGGTGTTCCGACGGTCGGGCTCGATGCCGACGGTCTCGCGACGATCGCGGATCGCGACATCGCGAAGGCAAGCGTTCGTGACCTGCCCATCTTGCATGCAACCAAACAGAGTGGTGCAACCACCGTTGCGGCGACCGCGCACATCGCCGCTCAAGCGGGAATCCGTGTGTTTGCCACGGGCGGCCTCGGCGGCGTACACCGCGGGGCGAGTGAAACTTTTGACGAATCGGCGGACCTGTCGACCCTCGCGGTCACCAACATCACCGTGGTTTCCGCGGGGGTGAAGTCAGTGCTGGACATCGCCGCAACCCTCGAACGTCTCGAAACCCTCTCTGTCCCTGTCATCGGATTCGGCACAACGGCATTCCCAGCGTTTTGGCTCACGGACAGCGGGTTCACGCTCGATTGGACCGTCAAGGACGCAGCCGAGGTTGCCGCCGTCATGGCATCGCAGGACGTCACCGGTCACGGCCAAGGGATAGTCGTCGCGAACCCAATTCCACCCGAGCAACAGTGGGATCCGATCGCACACGACCATGTCCTTTCCGAGGCGTTTCTCGCGGCGGAACAGGCGGGCGTCCGAGGAAAAGCCGTCACACCGTTCCTACTCGGATACATCGTTGAGGCATCAGCTGGTCGAAGCCTCGAAGTCAACCTTGATCTCGCGCGCAATAACATTCGTGTCGCGGGGGACATCGCGACGGCCTGGTGTAAACGACGCGCATGACGGTAGCCGGAACGATTGTTGTCGTGGGTGACGTCATCGACGACATCATCGTTCGACCCGACGGGGCAATTCGCACCGACACTGACACCCCCGCGCTGATCGAACGCCACCCCGGCGGATCCTCGGCGAACACCGCGGCGTGGCTCGGGCACATCGGTGCTGACGTTCATTTCTTTGGGCAGGTCGGGAGCGCCGACATTCAACGCCACACCATGGAACTTGAACGGTTCGGAGTTAAGGCCCACCTGAACGGCGATCCAGAGCGGTCGACGGGCACCATCGTCATCATCGTTGAGGGCGAAAAGCGAACTATGCTGACCGACCGTGGCGCCAACGTGATTTTCGATCTCGACACTGTTCCGCAAGATCTGATTGCCATCGCCAACTTTCTGCACTTCACGGGCCACACCATCATCGACGAGCCGAAACGTGAATCCGTCACGCGGCTCATCGCGCGCGCGATCGCCCACGGAGTCACCGTGAGCATCGACCCGGCTTCGGCGGGGTTCATCTCGGACTTCGGCGTCGACGAGTTCCTTCGGCTCTGTTCGGGAGCGCATATTCTGCGACCGAACGAGGACGAGGTTCGAATGTTGTCGGGGCTCGACGATGTTGATGCGGCGACAATCGCCCTGACCGAGACGTTCCCGCTCGTTGTGACGACGTGTGGGCGGGACGGCGTGATTGTCGGGCAGCGAGGGGCAGCGCTCGCCCATGTCGACGTACAGCCCGTCGACGTTGTCGACCCAACCGGGGCTGGGGATTCTTTCAATGCGGGACTACTCGCTGGTCTCGCTCGCGGTCTCACCCCTGTCGACGCGGCGCGGGAGGGTGCGCTCGTTGCGGCGGGCGCGGTCAGGACTGTGGGCGCTCGCCCCTCATAGCCGCGTAGTCCGCGAGTGCCCGGGCTCGGGTGTCCGAGAGGCTCACGATGGGCTCGGGGTACAGCGGTGTGTTGAATTCGTCGATCCACCGCGCTCGATACACAGAATCGGGGTCGAATTTGGCGGCTTGAAGGTCCGGGTTAAACACCCGGAAATACGGCGCGGCGTCATACCCACTGCCCGCCACCCACTGCCAGGACGCGGGGTTGCTCGCTTCGTCTGCATCGACGAGCGTGTCCCAGAACCAGGCCTCGCCAACACGCCAATCGATTCCGAGGTTCTTGATGAGGAAACTTGCGGCGACCATCCGAACCCGATTGTGCATCGTGCCGCTTCGCCACAGTTCGCGCATCCCGGCGTCGACGAGCGAAACACCCGTCGTCCCCTCACGCCACGCCGCGAGGTGATCGGGGTTGGGTTTTTCCCACGGGAAGTCGTCGAACTCGGCGCGAAGATTCCGCCGATGCATGTCGGTGTTGTGGAAAAGCTGATGGTACGAGAACTCGCGCCACCCGACTTCGCTCAGAAAACGATTGGCATTAGCCCGAGTCTCGGGTGTGGCCACAGATTCGACGGCATGCCACACCTGGTACGGGCTGATCTCGCCGAACCGAAGGTGCGGACTCAATCCGCTCGTTGACTCGATTCCCGGCTCATCGCGACGGTGGTACTGCGCGAGGCCGTTCGCGAGAAAGCGTTCGAGCCGGGCCATTGCGCCCGCTTCGCCCGGTTGCCAGTGATCAGGAAACTCGCGTGCCCACGGGAGGTCCGGCAACAAATCCCAGGAATCGAGCAGATCCGACGTTGCGTCAACGCCTCGAATCGCAGTCGGTGCGGCAAGGGGAAGACGCGGCTCTGGTCCCGCGAGAATCGACTTCCAGAATGGCGTGAACACCTTGAACGGTGTGCCGGCACCCGTCACGACGGACCAAGGATCGTGAAGTAACGAACCGGTGTGACTGCGAGCGTTGGGGAGCGACTTTTTGAGTTCGGCATCGATTTCACGGGCTGCACCGTAACGACGGTTCCACTCGACGTTCGTCGCCCCAACCTCGGCGACTACCTCGGGAACGACCTGTCTGGCGGGTCCTCGTCGCAGAATGAGCGTTCCGCCAATCGCGTTCAGATCGCGTTGAATCCGACGAAGCGAATGATGCAACCACCATCGTGATGCGCCACCGAGGGGCCTCACTTCGGGAGATTCATCATCCAGGACGTAGAGAACGGCGACGGAGTCGGCGGCAGTGATTGCGGCGACGAGTGCCGGGTTGTCGGCGAGGCGCAGATCTTCCCGCAACCAAACGAGTGAGGTTGTCAATGATCCCCCTAGAACACGTCGGGCGATCGGCCCGTACCGAAGTCGATGGTGACGTCGGCGTGACGATCGAACCGGTACCCGATTCCGCGAACGGTTCGCACGATGTCCTCGAACGGTTCGAGTTTGGAACGAAGTCGCCGAACGTGAACGTCAATGGTCCGCGTGTTCGGTCGGTCAACGTCGCTCTCGGCCCACAACGCGTCAATCATCGCGGAACGATCGACGGTGTCGCCTTCGCGCAAGACGAGGTATTGCAGAAGTTCGAATTCTTTGAAGGTCAGTGTTGCGACTTCGGTATTGATGACCACACGTTTGCGCGACAGGTCGATGGTGACCCCCTGGGTCGACGGAGTCGGTTTCGGGGGAAGCAATTCAGAGACGGCACGAGGTTCGCGCAACGCCAGCCGCACGATATCAAGATTTTTGCCGCGCTGGCTTGCCGGGGCATACGCCACAGCGGCATGGGTTTCGGTGCCAGGAACGGCATCGACAATCACATTTCGAACGGCCTCAACAAGCTCAGAGATGGTCGTTCCGGCCGCGATGGCCGACGATTCATCAACCCCGACATACACAGCAAAACCGCGAATTTGCGCGGAATTTTCTGTGTTGTCGGCCATCCAAATATTTTACTGCTCAGCCAGCGACGCCATACAGGCGGTCGCCTGCATCACCAAGGCCGGGCACGATGTACCCGTGCTCGTTGAGTTTCTCATCGAGTGCTCCGAGCACCAGGGTCACCTCGCGTGAACCGACAGCGTCCGTCACCGCGGCGACGCCTTCGGGTGAACCCAGCAAACACACCGCCGTGACATCGGTCGCGCCGCGCTCGAACAAAAAGTGAATCGCGGCGATCAGGGAACCACCCGTTGCGAGCATCGGGTCCAATACGTAGCACTGACGGCCGGTGAGGTCGGCGGGAAGGCGCTCGGCGTAAACGCTCGGCTGCAGAGTTTCTTCGTCGCGCACCATGCCAAGAAATCCGGTCTCGGCGCTGGGGAGCAACCGCAGAAGGCCACCCAACATCCCCAACCCGGCACGAAGAATCGGCACAATCAGAGGGGTCGGTTCGGCGAGGATCACACCCTCGGTCGGCGCCACCGGCGTCTGGATGTGGTGAGGGACGACCCGGACGTCGCGGGTCGCCTCATACGCAAGGAGCGTCATCAGTTCGTCGGTAAGCGTGCGGAAAGTCGACGACGGGGTGGTCTTGTCCCGCAACATCGTCAACTTGTGAGTGATGAGGGGGTGTTCAGCAACAATGACTCGCATAGGCTCAATCTATCGAACGGAGGGGCAGATGACCGAGGTTACCGCCGCCATGGATGAGGCACTGCGACTTGCGCGACTCGCCGTGGAATCGAATGATGTCCCCGTCGGCGCCGTTGTACTCGACGAAGCGGGCGTGATTATTGGTCGCGGTCGAAACGAACGCGAACTAACGGGCGACCCGACGGCTCACGCCGAGGTCGTTGCGCTGCGGGATGCGGCCGAAACGGTCGGTTCGTGGAACCTGACGGGCCACGCCCTCGTTGTCACGTTGGAGCCGTGTGTCATGTGCGCCGGCGCGATTCTGAATTCCCGGATTTCAACCGTGGTTTTCGGCGCTTGGGATGACAAAGCGGGTGCCGCGGGAAGTGTGATTGACGTGCTTCGTTCCCGCGTCCTGCCCGCTCGAGTCAGCGAGGTCGTCGGTGGAGTTCGTGCTGACGAATGCGCAGCGCTGTTGACCGAGTTTTTCGGTCGACTTCGCGACTAGTTAGCTGTAGAGCTCGGCGTTCCACAACACGGCGATGATGAGGTTAATAACCGCAAATCCACCCGCCATGTGGAAGAAGGGCTGAAGTTTCGTTTCGCCTTTCGACTGACGCACAGCTCCGATGATGGCCGCGATGAGTGCTCCGGTCGCGAGAATCGCCTTCACGGAAATCTTTGTGTTGTCCACCGGGCCGTCGGGGCTCATGTATGACAGCCCGACGAGAATCGTTCCCGTGAACAGCTGAATCGACGCACCCCACACCATGAGCCGGAACGGAAAGTTTGACTTCGCACGCATGTTCGCAACGAATGCGCCGACGAGGATGGCCATGCCCGTGAGGTGAATGAGGACGAAGGACTCGTTGATGATGGGGGGAAGTGCGATGTTCACGTTAATTCCTTTCAGAAGGCGACCAGTGCGCCAGTCCTCATAATACGCTGGCACCATGGCGGAAACCTTTGCATTCCTCGGCACCGGGTCGATGGGTGGCGCGATCCTGGACGGACTGCGCGCCGCCGACCCCGCCGCCGCAATTCGGGCAACGACACGTTCGTCCGCTACAGCCAGACGTGGGGTCGACTCACGATCGACGGAATCGGATCCCGGCGCGAATCGTTGGGCCGTCGATGGTGCGACACTCGTCGTCATCGGCGTAAAACCTGCCATGGTCAGCTCTCTCCTCGCCGAGATTGCCGATGCTCTTGACCCGACTGCGTTGATCGTTTCTGTTGCCGCAGGCATCACGACCGAGACGATGGAATCCGTCGTTTCGAATCCCGTCGTTCGAACAATGCCGAATACTCCCGCACTGGTCGGTAAGGGAGTGACGGGAATCGCCGCCGGCTCGCGCGCGACGTCC
>CANGCU010000056.1 GCA_947452355.1 Microbacteriaceae bacterium
CAGCGATGGATCGATGCTCGCTCTCGCGACACCCGGTGCGGACGGGCAGGTACAAACACTCCTCCAAGTTTTGTCGGCAATGCGCTTTGACGGCAAAGATGTGGCCGACGCAATTGCCGCGCCGCGCTGGCGAAGCGAAAACGGTGCGCTCTTGATCGAACAGTCTCATGCTGCACGTGCCGATCTGGCAAATCGCGGCCACCAGATAATGGTTCGTGACGACGGGGATTCCATCTTTGGAGCGGTCGTTGCCGCGGGCAGCGGTCCACGAGGTCTGATTGTTGGAGCGGATCGTCGTCGTTCAGTCGCGGGGGCAACCGCATGAGCGGCACTGGTCCACACACCGAATTTGTGGAACTCGTTCGCGCCGAAGTCGAGTCACGTCGCGAAGACATCGTGTCACTCGCGCGCGACGTCGTCAGCGCGCCAAGCGTTAATCCACCCGGAGACACACGCCTGGTCGCGGAACGTGTGATGTCATTTTTCACACAACGCGGCATTGCGGCATCGGAATATCGTGCAGACGACACCATGCCATCGGTCCTCGCAACCATCGATTCGGGACGACCCGGTAAACATCTCCTTTTCAACGCCCACCTCGACACAATGCCACCCGGTGATGAAAATTTATGGTCGGTCCCTCCCTACGAACTCACGCGGCGCGACGGCCGACTGTACGGGCTCGGGATGGGCAACATGAAAGGCGCCGTCGTCGCAATGGCGCACGCCCTCGAAATCCTGCAAGCAAATCGCGACCAATGGAGTGGCACAATCACGTTCGCTGCGGTCAGTGATGAAGTTGTTTTCGGACCGAACGGAGCAGAGGCCCTCATCAACGACAAGGGCATCACCGGCGACGCACTCATTTGCGGCGAAGGTCCGGGATTCAAACGTCTGTCGAACGGTGAAAAGGGCGTGTTGTGGGTTCAGATCGACGTTTCCGCGGAGCCGGGGCACTCCTCGGCGGTGCGACGCGGTCACTCTGCGTCCGCACAGATTGCGATGGTCATTGGCCTCATCGACGGCATGACGGGATGGAGCGGAGAGGAATCGTTCACCGATTTCGTCCAGAGACGTCAGGTTGAGCCCGTCGAGCCCCCTGAGCGCGAAACCTTCCTCACAGCCAACATCGGAACGGTCACCAGCGGCACATTTGTCGGACAGATTGCCACGAGCGCGTCCATCGAGATCGACTTCCGAATTCCGCCCGGTCTCTCAATCGCACAAGTGCTGGAATCAGTCACCAGCGAACTTGGTGGCGCGGGAATCACCTCGAACGTCACTGTTATCAAAGGGTGGGAGCCCAACGTGACGGATAGGGACACCGCCATCGTCGAGTCGTGGCGAACGGCATCAGGAAAGTTGGGGATCGATTTTCCCGAATTCGCGATTCGCTTACCCGCGAGCGATGCGAGCCGCTGGCGAAGGCTCGGCGTCCCCGCAATTTGCTACGGACCGCAACCTTTGTATTCCTCGGGAATTGATGACTACGCTGAGGAACAAGAATTACTCAATTGCACCGCGTTGTATGTCATGACGGCATGCGAATTTCTTTCATCCTCTGATTCGGAGCACCAATGAGCGAACGCGATGACAAGAATTCGCCACCCCGAAGCACGGCGACCGGCCAACAACCATTCATCCGTTCACGGTCAACCCGTGTCGAATCACTCAGACCAGCGGTCGAAGTTCTCTCGCTCCCAAACCAAATCCACGATCTGCTCGAAGACGCCATCATTCACGGTGACATCGAACCGGGTTCACGGCTGTTGGCCGATGACATCGCTCTCGAGTTTGGGGTTAGCCGTATCCCCGTCCGCGAAGCGTTGAGTTCGCTCCACCAGGCTGGTTGGGTTCACATTCGGCCGCGATACGGTGCATATGTCAGCCAGCGATCCCTTCGAGAACTAACCCACCTTTTCGAAGCACGGGCAGGCCTTGAGGCCGAAATAGCTGGGCTTGCCGCCATCAGACGAACATCAGACGACATCGAAACCCTCAGGCGCGTAGTCAAACGAAGTGTTTCGGCAGCAGACGCTGATGATGTCGAAGCCGCGTTTCACGCGAGTGTCGATTTCAATGTCGCGGTCCGTGTTTCCGCCCACAACGACGTCCTTGCCGGTATTTCACTGGCACTTGAAAAACGCGCGCGCTTCTACTTCTACCCCATCGCAAAAACCCTCGCAGGAGATTGGGCGCAACGTCAAAAGGTCCTCGTCGACATCATCGAATCAAGTGACTCCATCGCAGCGGCCGAACGCGCGCGCTACCACATGATGGAAACCGGTAACGATGTCATACGATTACTCGATCTTGACTCAGACGAATAATGCGGGTTGTGGTGGCGGTCGCACGAAAGCGTGCCGCGATAACCTTTAATCACGCCCTCGTAGCTCAGCGGATAGAGCAGGAGCCTTCTAATCTCTTGGTCGCAGGTTCGACTCCTGCCGAGGGCACTAGGACCAATATTTTCTCAACAAATTGGCATGGTCGTGTAGGTTCTCGTCATGGCAAAATTCTTTCAACTCGGCGTAACTGCGATGGTCGCATTCACGCTCATCACGTCCGCCACGCCCGCGATGGCGGTGACGTGGACTCACTCGGGCACCATGGACACCGATGCCAACAACCGTTTTCTCGCGGTCTCGTCGGCCGGCGTCGCCGCCGTCGTCAGCCACGACAGCGACTCAATCACGCTGTTCAACGCGTCGACCGGGTCCTGGATTGCAACGGTGGCTGTTGGTGATGGGCCCACGGTGGCGTCGTTTTCGGGGAATGGAACGACGCTCGCGGTGCTCAACGAAGACGCGCAAACTGTGTCGCTCGTCAACGTCGCGTCACACGAAGTTACCTCCACGTTCGCGGTGCAGGAAGCTGCACGATCCGCGAACATCACACCCGACGGGTCAGCCGTCTATGTGGGCGATTACCTCGGTCGATTCGTCTGGGTGTACTCGACCAGAACTGGCGCGTTGTCCTACAAAATCAATATCCGAACCAGCGACAATCTCTGGGTTCAATTCACTCCGAACGGCAAAACCGCCTATGTCTCTGCTCAGGGAAGCAGCCAGATTGCCGTCGTCAACGTCAAGCAAAAGAAAAACATTTACGACATCAACCTTGCCGGCGGCTCTCCAGGAAACACGGCGTTGAGCCCGAACCGACGCTACCTCGCAGTTCCCACGTTTGACTATGAGCCGGGGGTGATGATTGTCGACCTCAAGCACAAGAGTCGCGTTGCGAATCTCCAGCTTTCAGGAGCGAACGCACAATCGGTCACGTTCAGTGCGGACGGTAACTTCCTTTACGTCACCGACTCGGTGCAGGGCGCAATCTGGACGATCGACATGAACAGCCTCTCTTTGGTCGACGCCGATGTTGTGTGGAGCGCTGGCGTCAACGGACTGATTCTCTCGCCCGACAACTCGTTTGCGTACCTGTCGAACTCGTCGGTCGACAGCCTCTGGAAGGTCACTATTTCCTAGGTTGCGGCGCCCGGGGCTGGGAAGCGCCGGTAGCATTTGGCTCGCCGGTGTGAAGCGTGCCAATCACGTAACCACTGACTAAATAATTCAATTTATTTGAAAATTTTTCGAGTCATCGTGATTTATGCGCTAGCGTCAAAGAATGAAGCGCATCGGGGACGAACCAGAGATTGTGGTTGTGAGCGCAGCAGTCATTCCCACTACCGTCATTCTTGGTGTTGCGGCAGTGCTCTCACTCTCTGGCTTTGCTGCATCTGCGGCGCTCCCAATAGGTATCACGGGACCACCTGGCCCTGTCTCAGTGGCAATCGGCCCGCAAGGTGGAACGGTCACCGCGGATTTAAGCGACGAGGGAACGAATGGACCCGTGGGCTTAGTCGGATCCCACGGCTTGATTGGTCCTATCGGACCAGGTGGTGCAACAGGTTCCTCGGGTGACGCCGGTATTCCCGGTGCCAATGGTATTCCCGGGAAGCCAGGCTCAGTTGGCCATACTGGACGAACTGGTGCCAAAGGAATTCAAGGGTTTGATGGGCGAACCGGGCCAATGGGCGAAACTGGTGCAGTCGGAGTAATCGGAGCCAGCGGACTTAACGGTGTCGACGGAACCAACGGCTTGGACGGTACCAATGGCGTGGACGGTACCAATGGTTTGGACGGCGCCACTGGTGCGACTGGACCACAAGGAGCCACCGGCGAAAGCGGCCCAATGGGGCCAATTGGACCCGCGGGGCTTGCGGGCGCTCCGGGCATCGATGGAACCAATGGTATCGATGGTGCAAACGGCACCAACGGCACCAACGGCACCAACGGCCAAGACGGTGCGACAGGGCTGCAGGGCGAAACTGGCGCGACCGGCCCTCAAGGCGCAACCGGTGCAACGGGACCGATGGGTCCAATCGGGCCAACAGGGCCAACAGGTCTGACTGGGCAACAGGGAATCTCCGGCACACCTGGAGCCACAGGAGCCACAGGATCCACCGGACCTCAGGGCGAAACTGGATTAACTGGCGCCGTAGGACCACAAGGTGATCGAGGGCCTAGAGGCCCCCAAGGTGACCAAGGCCCGTCGGGCGTTGCGGGCATTTCTGTTGGCTATGATCCCGATTGGTCGGGACCTGGCCTCGAAGTGCCACAAGAGGCGGCTACCGCGGCGTATATCCGAAACGGAAACCTGGTCCATTTCAGAATTTTTGTCGACATGGCGGGAGTGTCGAATTTTGGAGATGGACCCTACACGGTACGGCTTCCGTTTGATCCCGTTCAAGATTATGTCTTTCGGGACGGTGGACTCCATGTCGGGACGAAGGATTCACACTACTTTTTGAGCGGTGATACTCAAAAAGGCTTGACGCTAATTCACCTTTTGACGCTTTCAGGATCTCAAGATGTCTTGATGAGAAAAAATTTCCCCGTCAACCTGTCCCAAGAGGTCACTTTTTACATTTCCGGCACATATGAAATTGCGCCATAACATCCACACAGAAATGGGATATATTCATGTCAAACCTGCACTTTGCTTCCCAAGAGGATCACTCGAAAATTAGCCATCGGTTAGCCATCGGTTCGATTGGAGTCTTCGTCTCACTCCTTTTGTCGACCGTGGTGCTCACCTTTCCGAGATTCTTTCTCTTTAACCCCCTTGCAGAAGGTGATGGACTTCGGGCGTTTGAACTAACGGTCTCATCCTTTGGATGGATGCTATTACTTGTCGGACCATGTGTCATTTTTCTGCGTTATGCATCGGGTCATTCGAACCTCATTTCGTTCCTGCCGTTCATCGCCCTGCTATGGCCCCTTTCGTTAATTGTCAGCCACGTCACCCTCTTCCTGCAAAAGGGAGTCTGGTACACCGGGTATTTGATCCAATACCCAATCTTTGTGGTGACCGATATCGTGCTGCCAATCTTTTTGGTCTACCTCTGGGATATCCTCCGTCCGCGAAACAAGCACGTGGGCGCGACTGGTGCTACCGGGGCTGCGGGAGCGACAGGCGAAACAGGAGCAACCGGAGCAACCGGGGTAACGGGAGCGATAGGCGAAACAGGGGCAACCGGGGCAACCGGGGCAACCGGGGCAACCGGGGCAACTGGGGCAACTGGTCGCCACGGTTAATGGTGCGTCAAACCGCTATCGCTGCGACGTTATAGCGCCTTGATGATGTCCTCGACCCGATCCTTGGCGTCACCGAACAACATGAAGGCGTTGTCGCGGAAGAACAGTGGGTTCTGAACCCCGGCATAGCCGGAACTCATCGAACGCTTGAAGACGACGACCTTGGCCGCTTCCCACACGTGGAGCACGGGCATCCCCGCGATGGGGCTGCCCGGGTCTTCGGCGGCGGCGGGGTTGACGGTGTCATTCGCGCCGATCACGAGGACAACGGCGGTGCTCGCAAAGTCGTCGTTGACCTCGTCCATTTCGAGAACGATGTCATACGGTACCTTCGCCTCGGCGAGGAGCACGTTCATGTGTCCCGGAAGTCGACCCGCGACGGGGTGGATTCCAAAACGAACATCGACGCCCTTGGCGATCAACCGCTGTGTTAGTTCGGCGACGGGGTATTGCGCCTGGGCGACGGCCATTCCATAGCCGGGAGTGATGATGACGGTGTCGGCGGCACCGAGTAACTCGGCGACAGCCGCCGCGTCAATCTCCTGAATCTCGCCGGTTTCTTCTTCACCGGCGGCCGCGGGCTTGGGAATCCCGAAGCCTCCCGCGATGACGGAAATGAACGAACGGTTCATGGCCTTGCACATGATGTATGACAGGTAGGCACCGGACGAACCAACCAAGGCACCGGTCACGATAAGGAGGTCGTTGTTCAAGAGGAAACCAGCTGCAGCGGCAGCCCAACCCGAATAGCTGTTGAGCATTGACACCACCACGGGCATATCACCGCCACCGATCGAGGCGACGAGGTGCCAACCGAGCAGCAACGCGAGGACGGTCACCGCAACCAACAACCAGATGTCGGGGGTGGTGATGTACCAGACTGTGAGAGCCACAAATCCGACCAGCGCACCAACGTTCAACACATTTTTACCGGGGAGCATCAACGGGCTGCTCGGAATTCGCGCCGAAAGTTTGAGGAACGCGACGATTGAACCGGTGAACGTGACAGCGCCGATAAAAACGCCAATGAAAACCTCACCGTGGTGGATTGCAACGAAATCGGCGGCGACGTTCTCAGAATCGAGCGCGCCATTCCACCCCACGAGGACAGCGGCTAAACCGACGAAGCTGTGAAGAAGAGCGATCAACTCGGGCATACCCGTCATCGCGACGACGCGGGCGCGCCAGAGCCCGATTGTCGCACCGATGACGATTACGACGACGAGAAGTGTGAGCCCCAGCGTCGACTGTGCGGAACCCCAGGTGTTGAGCGCGAGTGAGGCGATTGTTGCTACCAGTGCGAGAGCCATCCCGGCAATTCCGAAAGTGAGTCCCGATCGGGACGTTTCGTGTTTACTCAGCCCTGCGAGGCTCAAAATGAACATGAGTGCCGCAACAATATAGACGGCAGTGGTCAGCATGTCGAGGTTCACTTGGTTCCACCTTTGCTAAACATCTTGAGCATTCGAAGGGTGACGGCGAATCCACCGAAGA
>CANGCU010000057.1 GCA_947452355.1 Microbacteriaceae bacterium
CATGCTCGTCCTCGCCGAAAACGCCACACCGGGTTCGGACGAACAGTTCCAGTTCTTGCGGACGTTCGCCACGATGGCGGACACGGCAGAACACGCCGAGATACTCCGGTCCATTCGGTCCGGGAAACGGGTCATTCCAGGAATCACCATTGACACCGACCTCTCGTGGGATCTCTTGGAAGGAATGGTCCTCGCGGGCGGTGCCGACGAATCGGACATCAGCGAGGCACTCGCTTCCGACAACACGTCGAACGGTCAACAAGCAGCCGCTCGAGTCCGTGCGACCATCCCCACGGTCGAGGCGAAGCGTGTAATTCTGGAAACGCTCCGAGACGACGACACTGTCGCGAACTCGATTTGTGACCACTATGTTCGCGGCTACAACCACGTCAATGACCCGAGCATTTTCGAATCACTCGTGAGCGAATATTTCGACGCGATCGAAAACGTCTGGGATTCGCGAACATTCAAAATCGCGGAGTATTTTGCGATCGGAATGTACCCCTTCATTTTCGCCACCAAAGACCTCGTCGTCGCGAGCCAGAATTGGCTGTCGGCACGACCGGACGCACCGCACGCACTTCGACGAATTGTTATCGAAGGATTGGCGACGGTCGAACGCGCACTCGCTGCACAGAAGCGGGACGCCAAGGTTAACCGATGACGAGTTGGGCGGACGTGGCCGCGTTTCTCGCGGCTAACTCAACCGTTTTTCGAATCATCGGCATTGTCGTGGGCGCCGCACTCGTTCGTTCACTCGTTGTCGTCACCATTAACCGGGTAATCACTCGCGTTGTGTCGGAATCGTCGGAAACCACCACCCGTAAAACGACAACGACCCAGAAAGCGCGTTTGTCGCAGCGCACGCAGACCCTTGGGTCAGTGCTGCGGTCAATTGCCAATTGGGCCGTCGGCGCGATCGCGGCGATTCTGATTCTCGGTGAGCTCGGTTTCGAAATGACGGCGATCATCGCGAGCCTGGGAATTTTGGGTGCGGGTATTGCGCTCGGTGCCCAAGACATTATTCGTGACATCTTCAATGGAATCTTCATGGTGTTCGAAGATCAGTTGGGCGTCGGCGACACGGTCGACCTCGGCGACGCCAAGGGAACCGTCGAAGAAGTCACTATTCGCGTCACCAAAGTCCGTGACTCCACGGGAGTGTTGTGGTTCGTGCGCAACGGGCAAATTCAGCGCGTCGCAAACTTCAGCCAAAAATCCTGATGGACGACACCTTCTTTGTCGCCATCGGAGGGCACCCAACATTCGATCGAATTGTTCGACGGTTTTATGCGGGTGTGAAGACCGACCCAATTCTTCGACCGATGTATCCGGACGAAGACCTTGACGGTGCCGTCTGGCGGCTGACGGCATTTCTCGAACAATATTGGGGTGGCCCGACGACCTATTCCGAGCAACGCGGACACCCGCGCTTGCGGGCACGGCACAGCGCGTTTCCCATCGACGAGACCGCCCGCGACCACTGGTTGTCAATCATGACGGCCGCGGTCGACGCCGAAGAACTAGCGCCGCTTCACCATGAAACCCTTATGGATTATCTGGACCGCGCGGCTCACGCGATGGTCAACACCATGAGCGACGTCGATCGCGGTGATCGACCGTCGTTGTGACGCGGTTACCCGTCGAGCAGGCTCGGTGTCAGTTTCGCGAGTATGTCGCCACGACTTGCGGACAATCGTATCCACGGGTCTTTGACCGACACGGACATGATCGTGTCGCCGAAAAATCCGAGCATCTCGGCGCCGAGCGCAACGCCCGCGGGCATGCCCAGTGAATTGCTGATCGTGGTGCCCCACACTTGCGATCGATAGGAGCGAACGACGTGTTCCTCGGCGTTGTTGGGAACTTTCCGCTTGATGATTTTCATGCCGTCGCGCACAACCGACTGCAGGTCCGAGGCGCCGACTTTCCCCAAAGGCTCCCAACCGGCTTGGGGTGGAAGTGGAATTTTCCAGCGGACAGTCGGAGTTTGAGTCGGCATCGTCACGACGAAACCCTCGGCGGTTTCCGACGCGTTGGCGAAACGCGCTCGGAGCGAATCGATGGGGACGACGATGTCAAACTTGGCGGCAGTCGCAAGTTCCGCCCCGCGCATTCCCAGGACGGTCGGGGTAGTGTCGTTGAGCCCCCGCGGTGCGAGAACTTGAACCCAGGCGACAACAATCGAATCTTTCGCAACCAGTCGCACGGCCGCGTTGTCCAATAGTCCCGAGCGGTCGATGAACGTGTCTAGGTCGCTGATGGACTCTCTGTCCGTGAACGTCAGGGTCAGCTCTGCGGCTTTTTTCGTCACCATCAGTCGCGGGTCAGCTTTCGATATGTTGAGCGGTGAGGCTTCGCGGCATCCGGTCCGAGTCGTTCAATCTTGTTCGCTTCGTATGACTCGAAGTTTCCTTCAAACCAGTACCACGCCGACGGAGTTTCGTCGGTGCCCTCGTAGGCGAGAATGTGCGTCGCGATGCGGTCGAGGAACCACCGATCGTGAGTGATGACGACGGCACAACCAGGGAATTCGAGCAGGGCGTTTTCGAGTGAGGACAGCGTTTCGACGTCGAGGTCATTCGTCGGCTCGTCGAGCAGCAAGAGGTTTCCGCCCTGTTTGAGCGTCAACGCAAGGTTGAGACGGTTTCGCTCGCCACCCGAGAGTACGCCCGCCTTTTTCTGTTGGTCGGGGCCTTTGAAACCGAATGTGGAAACATACGCGCGGGACGGAATTTCGACGTTTCCAACCTGGATGACGTCGAGCCCCTCGGACACGACCTCCCAGACGTTTTTGTTGGGGTCGATTCCGGTGCGGGATTGGTCGACGTACGAGAGCTTGACGGTCTCACCGACCTTCAACGAACCACCGTCCAACGGTTCGAGTCCGACAATGGTTTTAAACAAAGTCGTCTTACCCACACCGTTCGGACCGATGATGCCGACGATGCCGTTTCGCGGAAGTGTGAACGACAGATTGTCGATGAGAACGCGGTCGCCGAAACCCTTCTTGACGTCGTTCGCCTCGAGGACAATCGCACCGAGGCGCGGCCCCGGCGGAATTTGAATTTCTTCGAAATCGAGTCGCTTGGTTCGTTCCGCTTCGGTCGCCATTTCCTCGTATCGATCGAGTCGCGCTTTGGACTTTGCCTGTCGACCCTTCGCGTTCGATCGAACCCATTCGAGTTCTTCGGCCAAGCGCTTGGCGAGTTTGAGATCTTTCTTTCCTTGAACCTCGAGGCGCTCGGCCTTCTTTTCGAGGTACGTCGAATAGTTACCCTCATAGGGATAGAGGCGACCTCGGTCGACTTCCGCAATCCACTGGGCAACGTGGTCGAGGAAGTACCGGTCGTGGGTGATCGCGATGACGGCACCGGAATACTTTGCGAGGTGCTGCTCGAGCCATTGAACGCTCTCGGCATCGAGGTGGTTGGTGGGCTCATCGAGCAACAACAGGTCCGGCTTTTCGAGCAACAGCTTGCACAGCGCAACTCGACGTTTTTCTCCACCCGACAGAATGTTGATGGGCGAATCGGACGGCGGGCACCGCAGGGCATCCATCGCTTGTTCCAGTTGCGAATCCAGATCCCACGCGTCGGCGTGATCGATGGCTTCTTGAAGTTCACCCATCTCGGCGAGGAGGACATCGAAGTCAGCATCGGGTTCGCTCATGAGCAAGGAAATCTGATTGAATCGCTCGAGTTTGTCGTACATCGAGCGAACGCCGTCCTGGACGTTCTGAAGAACCGTTTTCGACTCGTCTAATTCGGGTTCCTGCATCAGGATGCCAACGGAATATCCCGCCGACAGTTGTGCTTCACCATTGGATGGCGTGTCGAGCCCCGCCATAATCTTCAGAATCGTTGATTTGCCGGCGCCGTTCGGGCCGACCATACCGATCTTGGCTCCGGGGAAGAACGACATCGTGACGTCATCAAGAATGAGCTTTTCGCCGACCGTTTTGCGGGCTCGGACCATCGTGTAAATGAATTCAGCCATCGTATCTACCAGTCTATTTTTCGGGTGATGCCAATCAGGCAGCCACCGGTGGAAAGTGCGGTCTCGATGGTCGAGTAATAGTCCTTACCAACGGTGCGCTGTCCGATAAGGCACGACGTACCGATTTGAACGGCGACAATAACCGAATCGGCAACCACCTTGGTTTGAGTCAAATCGAACGTGACTTGCATGTCCTTTTTGTTGAATCCCGCGTGTACGAGCGCACTCACGAGTGCTCTGCCCGGTTGGTCTTGGTTGGCCTTCGCGACGGGTTCGAGGACCCAGTCAAAGTACACCTTGTTGGCATACGCATCACCGGCCGGCTGAAAGGTCGGGGTGGTCGAGACCGTTTCGGTCGGGGTGGGTGTAGCAATGGGCGCAACTCCGGCCGCACATCCGGTTACCGCAAGAGAAATGACCGCTACAGCCGAGAGAAACAGGGCACGAGCGGTCATTCCCCTATCTTACGTCAGGGGCTCACCGAGGTTCAGACGGGAACGGCCGCCTCGGCGGGTTCGGCCTGTGCAGATTCGTCGCCGGCAGTTGTCGCCGAGTCACCGCCCAGGGCGACCAACCGTGTGAACACGGCAGTTCCCCAGAACAAATCGTGGCCGAGCGTCTCGGCTTCGATTTCGACGTTGGTTCCCGTGCGGTCGTCGGTTTGCCAATCCCGAACGCGCAGACGTCCGGTCACGACGATGCGGTCGCCCTTGGACAACGACGGAACTGCGTTGATAGCGAGTTGGCGAAACGCCGTGACGGTGTACCAGTTGGTCGAGGCGTCGACCCAGGCAGACGTGGCCTTGTCGAAACGTCGTTGCGACGACGCGAGTCGAAAGCTCGTGATCGGAAGCCCCTCGCTTGTCACGACGTGACGCGGCGTCGTCGCGATGAGACCGGTGATAGTGATGGTGTCGCTCATTGTTCTCCTTGGTTTTGTGGACGGCGTCGGCCGTCCCAACCTGCGGCCGACGCCATCGACAAGAATGCGCGCCATTGAACAGCCAGACAGATTGCACACCGAGAACGGTGGGAAACTTAGCCCGACGAGGACCTGTGTATAGAGTCAGACCGACAGATACTGGGCGAATCCGGCCCGAACCTTGTTGACCTTCGGCACCGCAACCGCAAGGCAATAACCCTGCGTCGGGTTCTTGGCGAAAAAGTCTTGGTGGTAATCCTCCGCGGCGAAGAATTCGGTGAAGTCGTCAATGTCGGTGACCACACCACCACCCCACGTTTCATTCGCGCGGTCGCGTGCGGCCTCGAAGAGCAGGCGTTGATCGGAATCCGTCGGGAACATCACCGAACGGTACTGCGTCCCCACGTCGTTTCCTTGGCGGTTCAGTTGACGCGGGTCATGCATCGTAAAGAACGCATCGAGAATCACGTCCGCCGGAATGACGGTGCCGTCGAACGTCACGGCGACGACTTCCGCGTGACCCGTTGAGCCGGTGCACACCTGTTCGTAACTAGGGGAAACGACGTGCCCTCCCGCGTACCCCGAAACCACTGAGGTCACACCACGAAGAACACGATATGCCGCGTCGAGGCACCAAAAGCACCCACCGGCAAGATAAAAGGTCGTCACCCTGTCAGTCTAGGCACACGACTAGGCTGAATGCATGGTTTATCACGCTGCATCGGATCGATACGACGCGATCCCCTATCGTCGGAGTGGTCGAAGCGGATTGCTGCTTCCCAGAATTTCACTTGGCCTGTGGAACAACTTCGGTGACGATCGCGAGCTGTCGGTGCAACGCGACATCGTGCTTCGCGCATTTGACCGAGGCGTGACACACATCGACCTCGCTAACAATTACGGTCCGCCTCCAGGTTCCGCCGAACGAAATTTCGGCAAAATCATCGAAAGCGACCTTCGGCCTTACCGCGACGAACTCATCATCTCTTCGAAGGCGGGGTTCGACATGTGGGCCGGCCCCTACGGCGAATGGGGTTCGCGCAAGTACCTGCTCGCGTCGTTGGACCAGAGCCTGTCCCGCATGGGCCTTGACTACGTTGATATTTTCTATTCCCACCGCTTCGATCCCGACACCCCGCTCGAGGAAACGATGGGGGCATTGGCGCACGCCGTTCAATCCGGCAAAGCGCTGTACGTCGGAATTTCGAACTACGACGAGGAACAAACCCGCCGCGCCTATTCGATTTTGAAGGACATGGGAGTCACGCTTCTCATTCACCAACCGCGCTATAACCTTTTCGATCGTCGTCCCGAGGCCGGGCTTTTCGACGCACTCGTGGAACTCGGAGTCGGTGGAATCGTCTATTCACCCCTCGCGCAGGGATTGGCGACCGGCCGATACCTCAATGGCATCCCGAACGACTCCCGCGTGCGCACAGCGAACTGGATTGACGAGAACCGAATCAACGAGAACTACCTAGCTCATGCACGGGCCCTCAACGCGATTGCTGAGGGACGCGGCCAAACACTCGCCCAGATGGCGCTCACCTGGACGATGCGCCACCCCGGCGTGACAAGTGCACTGATCGGCGCGAGCAGCGTCGCGCAACTCGATGATTCGCTCAAGGCCGCACACGCTGAACCCCTTTCGGACGACGAACTCGCGGCGATCGAGCCACACGCGATTCACCAACTGGTCGATTCGTGGTTGTAGCTAAACCCAGCGCGCTGATCGGGTACATCGCGGCTACCGTCGCCGCACTAATTTTTGGTGTGAACGGTGTCGTCATCAAGTTGCTGATGGGCGGGACCGGGCTTAGCAGTTTTCAGGTCACGTTCTTCCGAGTTGTCGGCGCGGCGGTCCTCATGGGGGTCGTTCTTCTCGTCCGCGACCCTGCGGCGCTTCGGGTGACGCGTAAACAAATCATTCCCCTGATCGTCATGGGAATCGTGGGGGTTGCCTCTCTTCAAGCGACATACGCTCAGGCCGTCTTCCTATTGCCCGTTGGCATCGCCCTGTTGATTGAATACACGGCCGTTCTGTTTGTCGCTCTCATCGCGCATTTCTTTTTCCGCGAACATGTCAAGGCGCGAATTTGGGTCTCGATTGCTGC
>CANGCU010000058.1 GCA_947452355.1 Microbacteriaceae bacterium
CATTCGCCCGCAACGAGATGGACATTCAACGAGAGCCCGTCACGGCCGACATGCTGGTTCGGTTGGTCTGGGACGCGACGTGGCCACACGACCGTTTGGTGTTCGGCGCGTCGAGCATCATTCGCGTCGCCGACTCCGTCGTTCCCGGCAAACCGATTCGGGTTCACTCGAATCGGGGTGTCGCCGGAATCGACGGGACCATCGCGACGGCACAGGGAATCGCGTCGGCCTCGCGACGTGAGGCCAAATCGACGACCTCCGGTGTTACACGGCTCGTTCTCGGAGACCTCGCCGCCTGCTACGACGCTAGTTCGCTGGTTCTGCTCGACGGCCCCATCCAAGTGATCATCGGCAACAACAATGGTGGACGAATCTTTGAGGACCTCGAGGTTGCCGCGACTGCGAACCCGGAACACTTCGCCGCGGTGATGCTGACACCGCAACGGGTGAATTTCGAATCGCTTGCCGCAGCGTATGGAATTGACTATCGACGGGTCGAAACCCGCGGACAACTCACGTCAGCGCTCACCGAAACCGCTCGGCCAATTGTGATTGAGGCAGTTCTTCTCGACGATTAGCGCGCAAGCGCGTCGCGAATCGGTCGGAACTTGAGTTCCGTCTCGGCATATTCCGACTCGGGGTCGGACCCAATGATCACGCCAGCACCTGCATGGGCGACGATGTCAGACTCGCGCCACTGTGCACATCGAAGTGCGATCGCCCATTCCCCGTTCCCAGACCCGTCGACCCACCCAACCGGGCCCGCATATCGTCCGCGTGGGATCGCCTCGATGTCGGCAATCGTGGTGAGGGCGCGGTCCGTCGGGACCCCTGCGACGGCGGCCGTCGGGTGAAGTGAGTCGATGATGTCGAGCACCGATTCGCGGGTTCGAAGGACGCCTTCAATGTCGCTCGCGAGGTGCCACACGTTTGAGAGGCGCAGCGTGAACGGAGTCGATGTTCCGACGATGGCACGGCAGTGCGGGTGCAGCGCGGCCACGACGGATTGCATGGCGTATTCGTGTTCGTCGCGATCCTTCGCGCTGTGAACGAGTTCGTCGGCGGCGCGTGCGTCGGATGCGGGGTCGACACCGCGTGCGGCGCTTCCCGCTAGAACACGCGTCTGAATGCGGCGATCAACTACCCTGACGAGCGTTTCCGGGGATGCGCCCCACAGCCCCTCGACCGCAAAGATGTGGCAGTCGGGGTAGTCCGCGGCCAGTTTCATCAACGGTGCACGCTCGTCACCTGCGGTGACAACCCGTCCGGTGATTGCGCGTGCGACGACGACTTTTCCAAAAGTGGAATCGAGGCGACCGAGCGCCGTGCGAACGCGATCGCGATAAACCGAATCGATGTGTGGCCAATCGACGACGGGCGCTGCGCCAATCGAACGGCGTGGGGTGTCGGGTACCGCGACAGGTTCGCCGATCGTGACGGTAGTGACGTCGTTACCGCGACGAACGATGGTCACTCGAGGAACAACGAGGAAAGCTTCGCCGTTCGGATCAAATTCGCCCGATCCGATCGCGTGGACGTAGGGGCGCATCGCGGGGGCGACGGTGGTGAGTGCCTCGGTCCACCGGCGACCGAGTTCGGCAAATCGATTAGGCCCGCTCGCGGTCCACCGAACTCGTTCGCCGATACCGACAATTTCGAGGTCGCCGGTGCGAAAATACAGCGGCCGAGATGGGTTTGCGAAGTCGAGAACGGATCCAACTCGAGACAGCGACATCACCTCGCGCGAGACGGGTTCGGGCTTGGCGCTACTCACTCATTAAGGCTACTCACGCACGGGTAGAGTTGATAATCGTGACGAGTGCTGACTTGGGTAAGAACCCCACCGAGGTCGCGGCAATGTTCGACGATGTGGCTCCTGGCTACGACCGAACTAACGCGATTCTGTCGATGGGCGCGAGTTCGCTGTGGCGAATCGCCACGGTTCGTGCACTCGGAATTGCGCCTGGCGATCGAGTTCTGGACATCGCTGCCGGCACGGGAACATCCAGCGCGGCGATTGCTCGAACCGGGGCTCGCGTGACGGCACTCGACTTTTCCGCCGGGATGGTCGCCGTTGGTCGGGAACGTCACCCGGACATTGAGTTCGTTGAAGGTGATGCGACGGCACTTCCGTTTGACGACGCATCGTTCGACGCGGTCACCATTTCGTTCGGGCTTCGCAACGTCAACGACCCGCACGCCGCTCTCGCGGAGATGCGCCGAGTTCTCGTTCCCGGCGGGCGACTCGTCATCTGTGAATTCACCACACCGCCGAACGGGCTCGTCCGTCGGGTATATGACGCGTATTTGTCGAAAGTCATGCCGCGAATCGTGAAACTATCCAGCACGAACCCTGATGCCTATACCTATCTGATGGAGTCCATTCGGGATTGGCCCACGCAAGGGGTGCTGGCGAGTTGGCTGCGTGACGCCGGATTCACCGGTGTCGGTTATCGAAACCTCACGGGAGGGGTCGTGGCCCTGCATCGAGGGACGACACCGTTGGGGTCCAACCGATGAGTCACGGCAACTCGATCAGTTCCAACTTCGGCCTTGCGGATGCAGCGTCGTCCACACCCGAGGAACGTGCACTCGTCAAGCGCCTCAACGCGGGCGTCATCGCGATGGAAAAATCTCTCGAAGCAAACCTGCATTTTGGGGACGCGCACACCGACACCATCGCGCGATACCTGTTCGAGGCCGGCGGCAAGCGCGTTCGCCCGTTGCTTGCCATGATCACAGCCGAGTTCGGTGATTCCACCCGCCCAGAAATAATTCTGGGTGCACAGGTGGTCGAACTAATCCACCTCGCAACCTTGTATCACGACGACGTCATGGACGATGCCGACCTTCGTCGGGGTGTTCCCACAACTCACACGGTGTGGAGCAATTCGGTCGCAATTATTACGGGCGACCTGTTGCTCGCCCGTGCCAGTTCTCTTGCATCGAATCTCGGCGACGACATGGTCAAGTTGCACGCCGCGACATTCGAGCGACTCTGCCTTGGTCAACTGCACGAGACGACCGGTCCACAGAAGAGTGCCGATCGGATCGTTCATTATCTTCAGGTCCTCGCCGATAAAACCGGGTCACTCATCGCCTCAAGTGCCGTGGTCGGATTGATGACCTCGGGTGCACCGCGTGAGTTCTTCGAACCGCTTCGCGAATATGGTGAAAAAATCGGCGTCGCATTCCAGATAATCGACGACGTGTTGGACCTCGCCGGTGGCGAGACCGGTAAGGAAAAAGGAAACGATATTCGCAACGGGGTTGCGACACTTCCCATCCTTCTCGCGCGCGCTGCCGACGACGCGGAATCGAAATCGCTTGTCGATCGAATTGATGACGCCATCGCCGCGAATGATGACACGACGTTCGATGCGCTCATCGATGAATTGCGCGCGAGCCGACACACGACCGAAACCATCGCCCGCGCCAAACAGTGGGCGACCGAAGCCGTTGATGCGCTCAGCATCCTGCCGGACGGACTGCCCAAACAAGCACTCGTGCGATTCGCCTCGCGCGTTATCGACCGAACCACCTAGGAACATCATGAAGCTTCGACTCGCCATCGTTGGCGCCGGACCGGCCGGCATTTACGCCGCGGACATCATTCAGAAATATGAACGCGGATTCGACGTGTCGATAGATCTCTTTGACCGACTGCCCGCACCATACGGCCTTGTCCGATACGGAGTTGCACCGGACCATCCCCGAATCAAAGGAATCATCAACGCGCTGCGCGATGTTTTGGATTCGGGCGGAGTCCGCATTTTCGGGAACGTCAACTTCGGAACGGACATCACCCTTGATGACCTCAAGAGGCATTATCACGCCGTCATCTTTTCGACGGGAGCGATGAGGGACGCGACACTGCCCATCCCCGGCATCGAGCTTGAGGGTTCCTACGGCGCCGCAGACTTCGTCTCGTGGTACGACGGACACCCGGATGTCGGGCGCGAATGGCCCTTGACCGCGAAAGAAGTCGCGGTCATCGGAAACGGAAACGTTGCTCTCGATGTCGCGCGTATGCTCGCAAAGCACGCCGACGATTTGTTGCCGACGGAAATTCCGGACAACGTCTATCGCGGATTGGCGTCAAGCCCAGTGACCGACGTGCACGTGTTCGGTCGTCGCGGGCCGATGCAAGTGAAATTCACGCCTCTCGAATTGCGCGAACTCGGCGAACTGAACGACGTCGACATGGTCGTGCACGACGAGGACTTCGTCTACGACGATGCGTCGCGGTCCGCCATCGAATCGAACAAGCAGATTTTCGTCATCGACAAAATTTTCCGCGCCTGGCGAGAGGCTGAGGTGGGCACTGCGTCGCGCCGGCTTCACTTGCACTTTTTCGCGAATCCGGTCGAGGTTGTCGGTGACGGCGGCGTTGTCAGTTCCTTCCGATATGAACGTACCGAACCGGATGGCGCCGGCGGAGTCCGCGGCACCGGCGAAATTCGAGAAATCCCTATCCAGGCGATCTATCGCGCGGTCGGCTATTTCGGTTCCCCGCTGGACGGGATTCCCTTCGAACAACGACACGGTGTCATCCCGAACCACGAGGGTCGAGTCCTCGACGACGAGAACAATGTCGTGCCCGGGATATACGCAACCGGTTGGATCAAGCGGGGCCCGGTCGGTCTCATCGGACACACAAAGTCCGACGCGATGGAAACGGTGGCCCACCTTGTCAAAGACCAGGCATCGTGGTGGTCGCCGGCCGAGCCATCCGAAGAAGCCGTGACCGAATTGCTCAATGCGCGCGGTGTTCGGTACACCGACCTCGATGGTTGGCACCGCCTCGACGAGCACGAAAAGTCACTCGGCGAACCTCACGGCCGAGAGCGCATCAAGGTCGTCGATCGCGACGAGATGTTGCGCGTTTCTCTCGACTAACGGAAGTTGATGAACTGCACGTCGACGGGCAAGTCCTTGCCCTTGATCAACTGCATCGTCGCCTGAAGATCATCGCGACTCTTGGAGGAAACCCGAAGTTCGTCGCCCTGAATCTGGGGCTTGACGGACTTTGGCCCTTCCTCACGGATGATCTTGGAAATCTCTTTGGCGTGTTCGCTTGAGATACCGCTTTTCACCGTCGTCTCGATTCGGTATTCCTTGCCAGACGCGAAGGGCTTCCCAACCTCGAGCGACTTGAGGGAAATGCCACGCTTGATGAGTTTCGATTCGAGGACGTCGAGAACAGCCTTCACGCGCTCTTCGGAGCTCGCGGCGAGGTTCACTTTGTCCGACTTTTTCTCGATCTCGGCGCCAACGCCCTTGAAGTCAAAGCGGGTCTCGATCTCGCGTTGAGCCTGGTTCACGGCGTTATCGAGTTCCATCGGGTCGACCTTGGACACGATGTCAAAAGAGGAATCAGCCATGCATCCATGTTAGGCGCGGATGTGACGTATTGGGGGTCGCTCCGACCCATCGACGTATTGTATTGTTGTCTCTTGCGCGACTCGTCGAGGATTACCTCGGTGAGAAGTGCACCTGGTGGGTTACCCAAGCGGCCAAAGGGATCTGACTGTAACTCAGCTGGCTTAGCCTTCGGGGGTTCGAATCCCTCACCCACCACATCCCCAGCCCCACGAGGGTTGGGGATTTTCATATGTGGGGTGAGGGCGAACGTGCGTGAAACGTGGGACACAATGGAGTCGTGACCAAGGAACTGTTAAAGACCGCGCTCGAGATTGCCCGCGAAGCAGCCGCGCTGGCCGCGCTTCGTCGACGAGGCACCATCACCGTCGCGGATCGAAAGAGTTCGTCGGTTGACGTCGTGACGGCGGTAGACCGTGAGGTCGAGACGCTCATCCGCGAGCGACTCTCGGAACGTCGACCCGGTGACGGGTTTTTCGGCGAAGAGGGTGGACGTGCTGATCGGACAACATTGCTCACCTGGGTCGTCGATCCCATCGACGGCACCGTCAATTACCTCTATGGGATCCCCTCCTATGCGATTAGTATCGCGGTCGTCGAGGGGGACCCGACGCCGGGAAATTGGACCGCGTTGGCCGCGGTTGTCATCAATGTGGCGAGCGGCACCGAGTTCACCGCCGAAGCGGGCGGAGGTGCGTTTGCGGATGAGAGTCCAGTCACGGTCAATCAACCCGATTCTCTGGCCGAGGCACTCATGGGAACGGGCTTCTCTTACTCGTCATCGATTCGCGCCCAACAGGCACAAGCCTTGGTCGGAGTGATTCCCCACATCCGCGACATTCGACGGATGGGGGCGGCCTCTCTCGATTTGGCGGCGCTCGCAGCCGGCCAGATCGACATCTACTTCGAACGCACTCTTCAGCCATGGGATCACGCCGCTGGGGTCCTCATCGCACGAGAGGCTGGCGCGGAAATTCGAGGATGGAACGGTGCGGCTCCCGATGACGATTGGCTACTTGCGGCACACCCGGCTCTTGTCGATGAGATCGAATCCGTGCTCGTCGATGCGGGCGCGCACTTCACCCTCGAATAGCAATCGCGACGTCGCTCATCTACAATTGCCACGCACCACTTTTCTGGAGGCCTCGTGACGTTTGATTTCGATTCATCGCCTGTTGGCGACGACGATTCATCGCGCCCAGACTCCTCTCAGCCGCCACTTTCACGGCGCGACATGCGACTTCAAGCCGAGCAGGACAAGGTTGAAAAGATTGCCCGCGAACGTGAAGTTGAGCGAATTCGCGCAGCGGCGATCAAACGAGCCAACGAGATTCGACTTCAGAAAGAAGAGGAACTGGCGCGTCAAGCCGAAACGGAACGATTCCAAGAGCAGATCAACAAGAGCCAGCCGCTTCCCACCCTTCCGACTCAGGTCGACAGTTTTCCGCCCGTTCTCACCGCGGCGGTGAGCGAACCGGGGCAACCGGCCGCGACGAGTTATGCGGATCGCGGCCACAAGGGTGCCGAGCGCCGGCAGCGCGCCGAGCGGAAGGCGCGGGCGAAAGCTTCCGCACAAGCGGCTCGTTCGCCCCGCGGACCGAAGCAAGGGAACCGCGGACAGCGAATCCGCAACGGATTCGGGCGTGCG
>CANGCU010000059.1 GCA_947452355.1 Microbacteriaceae bacterium
ATTCCACCCGCAGTCATTTCGGGAGTCGCCTCGGTAATGAGTTCATTCCCATATTTACCGCCGGGGCCAGCGAGCAGGATGACTCCCTCAGTCGCAAATTTGTCCATTTGGGCCGGCGGGAAGATTGCTGTGCAATCCGCGGGCATCGTGAATGTCTCGGTCGGAACTGGCGTTGTCGGGTCGCTTGTTGGCTCAGTCGAAGGACTCAGGGACGTGGTCGGATCACTCGTTGGCTGAGAAGTCGGAGTACATCCCGCGAGAACGAGTGAAAGGAGCGCAACGGGAATCATCATTGCCGTTTTTGAGTGCCGCGACCTAACCTGCATAGTCCACAATCTACGCGCGTTGCGCGTCCAAACTCGGCAGCGCACGGTGACGATTTGGTTACGAAAAAGCGTTACGAGCAGAGTTCGATTGTTTCGGCATTTTCGGACCACACCTCGTCCGGAACAGTGGCTCCGATTGTCGTGAGAAGCGTTTGAGCGTCGACCGCGTCACTCTCGATATCGGCCCCGTCGACCGACAGGATTGCGTTCGCATCGGCGACGTCCATGTCGAGCCCGTGAAGATCGAGGTCTCCCAGTTTGGGAAGCGTTCCAACGGGGCTGACGACCCCGCCGACGGTCCCCTGAAGTCGTTCCATCATCCACTTGACAACGCGGATGTTGTCGCCGAAGCCGGGCCACAGGAATTGGCCGTCATCACCACGGCGGAACCAGTTCACGTGGAAAATCCGGGGGAATCGACCCGATACTCGAAGGCGCTCGCCGATCGACAGCCAGTGTGCCCAGTGGTCGCCAACGTTGTATCCGGTGAACGGTGCCATTGCAAACGGGTCTCGCCGAAGTTCGCCGAGTGTGCCTTCAGCCGCCGCGGTGCGCTCCGACGCCATCGTTGCACCGAGGTAAACGCCGTGCGCCCATGAGCGCGCTTCGGTGACAAGCGGCATGGTGTGCGAGCGACGACCGCCAAAGATGATCGCGTCGACGACCACGCCGCGCGGGTCTGACCATTCAGGGGCGGCGGTCGGACACTGATCAATCGCGACAGTAAACCGCGAGTTCGGGTGGGCAGCCGGGGTGCCTGATTCGGGGGACCATGATTTTCCCGTCCAATCGGTGAGGTGCGCGGGCTTTTCTTTCGTGAGCCCCTCCCACCACACGTCGCCGTTGTCCGTCAGTGCGACGTTCGTGAAGATGGTGTTCCCCCACAGCGTTTGGATGGCCACGGGGTTGGTCGCCTCGCTCGTGCCCGGTGCAACGCCGAAGAATCCCGCCTCGGGGTTCAGTGCGCGCAGCAATCCGTTTTCATCAATCCACATCCAGACGATGTCATCACCGAGGGTTTCGACGGTCCACCCAGGAAGCGTCGGCTGCATCATCGCAAAGTTCGTCTTACCGCACGCGCTGGGGAAGGCAGCAGCGATGTGCGCGACCTGGCCCTCGGGAGAGGTGATTCGAACGAGCATCATGTGCTCGGCGAGCCAACCCTCGTCCCTCGCCATCGCCGAGGCGATACGCAGAGCGAATGACTTCTTGCCCAGGAGGGCATTGCCGCCATAGGCCGAACCAAACGACCAAATCTCGCGAGATTCGGGGAAATGGCTGATGTATTTAGTCGAATTACACGGCCATGCAACGTCGGCCTCACCGGCTTCGAGCGGAGCGCCGACGGAGTGGACGGCTTTGACCCAGTCCGCGCCCGACTCGATGACGTCGAGTGCGATCCGGCCCATCCGGGTCATTGTTCCCATGGACACGACGACGTAGGGCGAGTCGGTGATTTCGACACCCACTCGCGTGACGGGGGAACCGACTGGTCCCATCAAGAACGGGATGACGTACATCGTGCGGCCGCGCATGGATTCGGTGAAGAGCCCTGACAGCGTCGATCGCATGTCGTCGGGGTCGTGCCAGTTGTTTGTCGGCCCGGCGTCCTTCTCGGATTCGGAACAAATGAAGGTTCGTCCCTCGACACGCGCCACGTCATCGGGGTTACTGCGTGCGAGGAACGAATTCGGACGAAGTTCACCATTGAGCGGGATGAGCGTCTCGGACTCGACCATCAACGCAATGAGGTCTTGGCGCTCGCTCAGCGATCCGTCACACCACTGGATGTTCATGGGTTTCGTGAGGCGCGCGATCTCTGCAACCCAGTCAAGGAGGTCCTTACGGGTCGTTGCGACCACGTGGGCGTGACCGTCAGCAATCGTCAACGAGTCGTTCGAGGTTGTCGTCATATTCCCATAATTCTCTCCGAAAAATCAACACGCCGTGAATTTGCGACGAAAGAATGGCGGTTCTTGCGTTTTATGAAATATTCGGCGTAATCTTGCCCTATGACCACGACACCGACCCTCGGCCGACGAATCCGTCATTTCCGTCAGCGCGCGAACCTGACACTCGATGCGTTGAGTGACAAGGTAGGTCTGTCCGGCAGCCAGCTGTCCATCATCGAAAACGGAAAGCGGGAACCCAAGATCGGGCTCGTTACGTCGATCGCCGGCGCACTCGGTGTCAGCGTTGCAACACTTCTCGAGGCCGGTGCGCCCGACGAACGCAGCGCGAAGGAACTTGAACTCGACGAACTTCAACACTCGGCGCTCGCCACACGGCTCGGAATTCCGCCGACGCGCGTAGGCAAGACCATGACCGACGAGACGCTCGACGCGTTGCTCGGGTTGCACCGCGAAATCGTTCGGCGCGAGACGACCGCAATCGCGACCCCGGAAGAAGCCCGTCGCGCAAACACCGAACTTCGCCGAGCGATGCGCGACATCAACAATTACCGACCCGACCTCGAAGCAATCGGACAAGACCTCTCCGACAATGTCGGACACACGACGGGTGCGCTCACCCACCGTGAAATGAGCCAGATGGCTGAACGGTTCGGACTAACCGTTATTTATGTCGATGACCTACCCCAGTCCGCGCGGTCGATTACCGACTGGGCCAACGGTCACGTGTACCTCCCCCCCGCGTCAATTCCTGGTGGGCACGGGCTCAGGTCCATGGCTATCCAGTCGATCGCACATCGAATCCTGGGACACAGCATCCCGTCGAGCTATTCCGAATTCCTGCAGCAACGACTTGAAATCAACTATGTCGCGTCCGCCGCCATCATGCCTGGCCGCCAAGCCGTCGAATTCCTAGCCAAGGCGAAGGCCGACCGCAACATCGCGGTCGAGGACTTCCGAGACGCGTTCGGCGTCACACACGAATTCGCGTCGATGCGATTCACCAACCTCGCAACGAGCCACCTTGATATTCCCGTTCACTTCCTTCGGGTGGGGGACGAGGGTGCGGTGTACAAGGCGTATGAAAACGACGGGCTACCGATTCCGACGGACGTGACCGGAGCGGTCGAAGGACAACGGCTGTGCCGACACTGGAGTGCGCGCGTCGCGTTGGAGCGCGTGAATCGGACGACCGAGTATCACCAATACACCGACACCCCGGACGGAACGTTTTGGGAATCGACACAAACTGGGTCCGGCGTTGATGGCAGTTTTTCGATCACTGTCGGAGTCCCCTTCGCCGAATCGAAATGGTTCCGTGGGCGGGACACCGCCGATCGCAAAGTGTCCACGTGTCCCGACCCGACCTGTTGTGTGATGCCCAGTGATGAACTCACCGCAAAGTGGGCGGGAAACACGTGGACCAGCGCCGCCATGCACGCCCAAGTGCTGACACCACTTCACCACGGAACCTTTCCCGGGGTGGACGATCGGGCGGTGTTCGAATTCCTCGAGCGGCACTCCGAGCGGTAGTACGCTGGTCGAACAAGCCCCTTTAGCTCAGTGGATAGAGCGTCTACCTCCGGCGTAGAAGGTCGCAGGTTCGAATCCTGTAGGGGGTACTTCCGAACACGACAGTCGAGCGACTTAAGATGGACACATGAACCCCGACGCGCTGAGCTCCGCCATTGCCGAAGCGACGCGAACGGTCATCGGCGCTCGCGATGAGGCGGTTGCAGCCGACATCACGGATGCGATGGTTGCCCTCGAACGCCCCAAGAATCGCGACCACGGCGACTGGGCGACGTCGATTGCACTCAAGGTCGCCAAGCGCGTTGACATGAACCCGCGGGACGTTGCTCAGGAACTTCACGCGGCACTGTCCGCGATTGCGGGAATCACGTCGATCGATATCGCTGGACCGGGGTTCCTCAACATCACGCTCGACGCGGCGGCAGCAGGTGAAATTGCCCGCAGCATCGTGACCGCAGGAAAAACCTTCGGCCACAACGACACCCTGGCCGGCCAGTCCATCAACCTGGAATTCGTCTCGGCGAACCCGACAGGACCACTGCACATCGGGCACACGCGATGGGCTGGGTTGGGGGATTCCATCGGCCGAGTTTTGCGGGCCTCGGGTGCAACGGTTGCCAACGAGTTCTATATCAACGACGCCGGCGCCCAGATGGACGTCTTCGGCGAATCCGTCCTTGCCGCGGCACTCGGCGAACCGACTCCCGAAAACGGATATCCGGGTGAATACGTGCAGGACCTCGGGAAACAGGCACTCGCCCGGCGTCCCGATCTGGCCGACCTGCCTCGAGACGAGGCGATTGCCATCGCGCGCGACATCGGGTACGAACTGCAACTTCAGGAAATCAAGGACTCCCTCGCACGATTCAACGTCGAATTCGATGTGTGGTTCAGCGAACGCGACCTGCATGCCGGCGGTGATGACTCGCTCATTGAAAAGGCCATCGAACGGCTGCGCGCAGAGGGTCATGTGTACGACGAAGACGACGCCGTGTGGGTGCGCACGACCGATTTTGGCGATGACAAAGACCGCGTGATTCGCCGAGGCAACGGGATCTATACCTATTTCGCCGCGGATGCCGCGTATTACTTGTCAAAGGGCGACCGGGGATACCAACACAAGATCTACCTCCTCGGCGCCGACCACCACGGGTATGTGCATCGCCTCAAGGCGCTCGCGGGATCGGCCGGCGACGACCCAAACAAGGACATCGAAATCCTGATCGGACAACTCGTCAGTATCAATGGCGCCAAGTTGTCGAAGCGAGCGGGAAACATCATCGAACTCAATGACCTGCGGGAATGGTTGGGAACGGATGCACTGCGGTATTCACTCGCACGGTATCCCGCTGATTCACCGCTGTCGCTCGACCCGGAACTGTTGCAAAAGAAGTCAAACGATAACCCCGTCTTCTATGTTCAGTACGCGCACGCGCGCACGAGTGCTGTTGCTCGCAATGCCGTCACCGCAGGTGTCGACCGGTCGGAGTTCCGCCCCGAACTTTTGGACCTGCAGACCGACGCCGACCTGGCAAACGCGCTGGCGGATTTCCCTCGGGTGGTTGCTCAATCAGCGACACTGCGAGAACCACACCGCGTGGCTCGGTATCTCGAGGAACTCGCCGCGTTCTATCACCGTTGGTACGACAGCTGCCGAGTGACACCGGTGGGAGATGACGAGATCGACGACGCCCACCGAACACGGCTGTGGTTGAACGATGCGACGGGCCAGGTTTTGCGAAATGGACTTGACCTGCTCGGCGTGAGTGCCCCGGAGCGCATGTGAGCCAGTTCACACCAGAACAGAGTCTCGAGATTCGCGCGGAGTTCCCGCAATTGTCGGAGCACGTCAACGGGCATCCGCTGGTGTACCTCGACACCGCGGCGACCAGCTTGCGACCACGAATTGCCGTTGACATCGAATCCGAATTCGCACTTCGGCACACGGCCGCGGTCAATCGCGGCGCGCACACCCTCGCCGCGGAGGCGACGGAAGCGTTTGATGATGCACGGGCGTTCATCGCGACGTTCGTCGGCGCGCGGCCACATCACATCGTGTTCACATCGAGCGCGACGGAATCGATCAACCTCGTCGCTTTGGCTTTTCGATTGGCATCCGCGGTCGGATCACCGGCGCGATTCGCCTTGACGACGGGTGACGAGATCGTCGTGTCCGAAGCGGAACATCACGCCAACCTCATTCCGTGGCAAGAAGTCGCTCACCAGACGGGTGCCGTCATTCGTGTCGCCCCCGTCACCGACGGCGGGGAATTAACCGTTGACGCGGTGGCGTCCGTCCTGTCCGAGCGAACGCGGATTGTCGCCGTCACGACCGTGTCCAACGTATTGGGAATTGTGAATCCCGTGAAAGCAATTGCCGACCTGGCGCACGCCGCGGGCGCACTGGTCGTCGTGGATGCCTGCCAATCCGCAGCCCATGGCCGGCTTGACGTCGAATCGTACGGTGCCGATTTCGTTGCGTTCTCTGCGCACAAGATGTACGGCCCGACCGGAATCGGAGCCCTGTGGGGATCCGCCGCGGCACTCGAGGAGATGCCCGTTGTGTTGACCGGTGGGTCGATGATCACTCGGGTAGATTACGACTCGTCCGATTACCTGCCCGCACCCGCGAAGTTTGAACCTGGAACGCCCCGATTGACTCAAGCAATTGGCTGGGCCGAATCACTTCGGTTCGTCGAGTCTGTCGGAGTTGACGCCATCGCGGCCCATGAGGAAGCCCTCGGCGATGTCCTGTATGCGGGTGTTGCCGACATTCCACATGTTCGAATTCTGGGAACCGGAGAGGGCGTTCACCGCGTCGGACTCGTCAGTTTTGCTGTCGATGGCGTTCACCCGCACGACGTCGGTCAATACCTCGATTCAAGAGGAATCGCCGCGCGCGTCGGCCATCACTGCGCCCAGCCTCTACACAAACGCCTCGGTGTCGATTCGTCAACGCGATTCTCGCTTGGGATGTATTCCACAACTGACGATGTCGATATTGCCGTCGCGGCGCTGGCTGACGTCCGAGAATACTTCGGAGAGCGCTGATGGAACTTGACGACCTGTACCAACAAATCATTCTTGACCACAACAAAAAGCGCGTCGGGTACGGACTTCACGCGGGTGGTTTTCCCTCGCACCAATACAACCCAACGTGCGGCGACGAGTTAACCCTCACCGTTCGATTGAGC
>CANGCU010000060.1 GCA_947452355.1 Microbacteriaceae bacterium
CGCGACAAGAGGGAGTTAGTGGTCGAGTGACGAAGTCGCTCCACCTCTTCGTTGATCGCCGTGTCTTTCTCGATGAACGTGTCCGTTTGCGGAACGTACGCTTCGGGCTGGTAATAGTCGTAGTAGGAGACAAAGTATTCGACCGCGTTCTCTGGCATGAGATCGCGAAACTCCGTTGCGAGTTGCGCGGCGAGCGTCTTGTTGTGTGCGAGGACGAGCGCCGGACGTTGAATCTGTTCGATGAGCCAGGCGGTGGTCGCGGATTTCCCGGTGCCGGTCGCTCCGAGCAGCACGATGTCCGTCTCTCCCGCGTTAATCCGTGCGGTCAGTTCCGCAATCGCTTTGGGCTGGTCGCCGCTCGGCGTGTAGTCGCTAATGACCTGAAAAGGTCGTACGGCTCGAGTCGGTTCCATGTGTCCAGACTAAGCGCGATAGCGGTCGGTGATCGTGGACCAGAGTGTGTCCGTTTGAGCAAGTGTTGCCTCGACCGAGGTTCCGGACTCGATGATCCAATCAGCAACATCCCGTCGTTCCTGCTCGGTCGACTGTGCGTTGATTCTGGCCCAAGCGTCTTCAGAGGTGAACCCTCGAAGTGAAACCAATCGATCGTGACGAACGCTTGGGTCACATGCGACAACGATGACCGAATCAAATTCACTGACACGGTTCGTCTCAACGAGAAGTGGGATGTCGTAGACGACGATCGCGTCCGGATCGACCGAAAGGATCTCGTTGACTCGTGCCCGAAATTCTGCCCCTATCGCGGGATGCACGATTCCCTCGAGGTCCTTTCGCGCGATGGAATCATCAAACACGAGCCGACCGAGAGCCGCCCTATCGAGCTCGCCGTGCCCGTCCACGACTCCGATTCCAAACCGTTCACGTATTGCCGCGAGTGTTGGACTTCCTCCACGTTGAACGTATCGAACGAGTTCATCTGCTGAAATCACGTGCGCGCCGAGTTCTCGCAGTCGGTTCGATACCGTGGACTTTCCCGCGGCAATTCCGCCGGTTAACGCGATGAGTGGCACGTCTTTAGCGTAACGAAAAGGGGTGGTCGTTTCCGACCACCCCTTTCTGAAACGAGTTGTTACTCGGCGGTTTCGCCCGCGAGCTTGTCGCGAAGGGCGATAAGCGCCTCGTCCTCGGCAAGTGCGCCGGGGGCTTCGGGCTCGGCGGCCGTCGCGTTCGACGACTCAGCAGGAGCAACCTCGGGGAATGCTTCGGCTTCGGCGTTCATGCGAGCGACCTGAACCTTGTGTGCTTCCCAACGAGCCTGTGCCGCGCTGTAATCGTGTTCCCACTTAGTTCGGGACTCGTCAAAGCCGTCCTTCCACTCACCCGTCGCGGGGTCGAAGCCCTCGGGGTAACGGTACGCGCCGGTCTCGTCGTAATCGGTCGGCATTCCGTAAAGCGCGGGATCGAACTCGGTGCCTTCGGGGTCAACGCCCTCGTTCGCCTGCTTGAGCGAGAGCGAGATGCGGCGACGCTCGAGGTCGATGTCGATGATCTTGACAAACACGTCGTCGGCAACGGAAACAGCCTGTTCGGCGAGTTCGATGTGTCGAGCGGAGAGTTCCGAGATGTGAACCAGTCCCTCGATGCCGTCCGCAACTCGAACGAATGCACCGAACTGGACGAGCTTCGTCACCTTACCCGGAGCGATTTCACCGATGGCGTGCTCGCGAGCGAACACCTGCCACGGGTCTTCCTGTGTCGCCTTGAGCGAAAGCGAGATGCGCTCACGGTCATTCTCGACCTCGAGGACCTCAACCGTGACTTCTTGTCCGATTTCGACAACCTCGGATGCGTGCTCGATGTGCTTCCACGAGAGTTCCGAGACGTGAATGAGACCGTCTACCCCACCAAGGTCAACGAATGCACCGAAGTTGACGATCGACGAGATGACACCCTTGCGGATCTGACCCTTTTGAATGTTGCCAAGGATCTGGCTGCGGCTTTCGGATTGCGTCTGCTCCAGAAGAGCGCGTCGCGACAGCACAACGTTGTTGCGGTTCTTATCGAGCTCGAGGATTTTGGCTTCGATTTCCTGCCCGAGGTACGGTGTCAGGTCACGAACGCGTCGAAGCTCAATGAGTGACGCGGGAAGGAATCCGCGCAGACCGATGTCAACAATGACACCACCCTTGACGACCTCGATGACGGTACCGGTGACGATGCCGTCTGCTTCTTTGACCTTCTCGACATCTCCCCACGCACGCTCGTACTGAGCGCGCTTCTTGGAAAGGATGAGGCGACCTTCTTTATCTTCCTTCTGCAGGACGAGGGCCTCGACAACATCGCCCACCTTGACAACCTCATCGGGGTTGACATCGTGCTTGATGGAAAGTTCGCGGATGGGGATAACACCCTCCGTCTTGTAGCCGACGTCGAGGAGAACCTCGTCACGATCGACCTTGACGACGGTACCTTCGATGAGGTCTCCGTCGTTGAAGAACTTCAGCGTCTTTTCAACTTCGGCGAGGAAATCCTCGGCTGATCCGATGTCATTAATCGCGACCTGAGTGGTCTGGGGTTTTGTCATGTGTTAGTTGCTCCAGAGGGGCATAAATAAAGCCCACGCAAATCTCTTCACGCGGGCGGCGGACAGGGATATGTTGCCGGTCGGCAACGCTCAAGTCTATCGCCCGTTTTGGCGGGTTTGCAACCGCTACCAGTCGCCGAGAACCGCCGTACGTAGCGTGTCGAGGCCTGTACCACCGATATCGAGGGCCCGCTTGTGCCACGCAGCGAGCGAGAATCCCGTTCCCTCACGTCGCTGTGATTCGGCACGCAGTTCTTCCCAGATCCTCTGCCCGATCTTGTAGGACGGCGCTTGACCTGGCCACCCCAGATAGCGGTTCACCTCGAAGCGCACAAATTCGTCCTCCATGAGCACGTTCGCGCGCATGAAGTCGTACGCGTAATCCGCGTCCCACACTCCCCTGCCGTCTGGTCGCTGTTTGCCCAGGTGCACGCCGATGTCGAGCACGACGCGCGCCGCACGCATACGCTGCCCGTCCAGCATTCCGAATCGGTCGCCGTCGTCGTCCAGATATCCAAGTTCTGCCATCAGTCGTTCCGCGTAGAGAGCCCAACCTTCGGCGTGACCGGACGAGCCGGCTAGTTGGCGCCGCCAGGTGTTGAGTTCGCCCGAGTTATAGACGGCTTGCGAAATTTGCAAGTGGTGTCCCGGGACGCCTTCGTGGTAAACGGTCGTCGTCTCGCGCCAGGTGTCGAATTCAGTAACGCCTTCGGGGACACTCCACCACATGCGACCTGCACGGGAGAAATCGTCGCTCGGGCCGGTGTAATAGATGCCGCCATCCTTGGTTGGCGCGATGTGACACTCGAGCTTGCGCATTGGTGGAGCGATGTCGAAGTGTTCCTTGCCGAGCTCGCGGACAGCGGTATCGGACAGCTTTTGCATCCAAGCTTGCAGTGCATCGGTTCCGTGAATTTTGCGCGTCGGATCATTATCCAATGCTGCGACAGCGTCCGCGACGGAGCCACCAGAGATTCGTTTGGCGATGGACTCTTGTTCAGCGGTCATACGCGCGAGTTCCTCGAGTCCCCACTCGTAGGTCTCGTCGAGGTCGACCGTTGCCCCGAGGAAATGACGGGAATGCAATTGGTACACCTCGCGACCAACACCGTCCTGTTCATGTGAGGCCGGGGACAATTCGTCGCGAAGGAAACGCGCAAAATCGAGGTACGCCATTCGCGCCGATTCCGCTGACGTGTGTAATTGAGCGCGGAGCGAGGCAGGCAAATCCTCCGGAGCGGTGTTCGTGGCGAAGTCCACAAAGAACCCATCGGGACCAGCATCGCGCTCCGCTTGGGAAATCACTTCGATGATCTGGCGACGAGCGGGAACCATCCCTTCGCGGATTCCCTCCGAGAGCGTCTGGCGGTAGCCATCGAGAGCGCCAGCGACATTGCCGAGCTTGGTGGCGATCGTTTCCCACGCCTCGGCACCGTCTGTTGGGATGAGGTCGAATACGGCGCGAACATTTTGGGCGGGAGATGCGATGTTGTTCAGATCGCGAAGATGCCACTTCGATTCACCCAGTTCCAGCGCGAGCGAAAGGTCCGACGACAAATCGAGTTGTGTCACACGGTCGACGTCGTCGACAGGGTCCGCTTTTGTCAGTGCGCTCAAGGTGTGACGAACGGCAGACATGTATGCCTCATGTCCAGCGGGTGAAAGGTCTCCGAACGATGAAATATCACCGGCACGCCCCAACCAGATGCGGGTATCGGGGTCCAACTCACAGAGAGTGTCTACCCACTCTTCGGCGATACGGTCAATTGCGCTGGGCGTGCGATTTTCGGTCATGCGAAAATCCTAGTGACCCGCTTCTTTCCAGGAGCGACCGAGTCCTACTTGAACGTCAAGCGGAACCGAAAGCGCAACCGCGTGTTCCATGGCTTCGGCAACGATTGTCCGAAGTTTTTCGGTTTCACCCGGTGCGATTTCAAATATCAACTCGTCGTGAACTTGAAGCAACAACCGCGATTTCAGAGATGCGCTAGTGACACCCTCCACAGCGTGAATCATCGCAATTTTCATGATGTCGGCCGATGTTCCCTGAATCGGTGCGTTGAGTGCAGCCCGCTCGGCGTTGTCACGAACGACCCTGTTCGAGCTCGCGAGGTCCCGAAACTGGCGCTTCCGACCGAACACCGTGGTGGTGAACAAATCTTTGCGAGCCTGTTCAACGACGGAACGCAGGTAGTCGCGCACCCCACCGAAACGGTTGAAGTAGTCCGACATGAGGGTCTTGGCCTCTTTGTTGTCGATTCGCAATTGCTTCGCAAGCCCGAAGGCCGAAAGCCCATAGGCGAGTCCGTAGGACATTGCCTTGACCTTTGACCGCATCGCAGGTGTGACCTCTCCCGGTTCAACGCCAAACACCTTTGCGCCGACGAAGCGGTGCAGGTCTTCTCCGGATCTGAATGCCTCGATCAGGCCTTCGTCGCCCGAAAGATGGGCCATTATTCGCATCTCAATTTGCGAATAGTCGGCGGTGAGAAGGCCGTCGTGTGCTGAGTCGGCGATGAAGGCCCCACGGATTTCTGCGCCGACGTCAGACCGAATGGGAATGTTCTGAAGGTTGGGATCCGACGACGAGAGTCGGCCGGTGGTCGTGCCGGTCTGATCGAAGGTGGTGTGAATTCGGCCATCGGGCTGAACGCTTTTACGCAACACCTCAACGATTTGCGCCAGTTTGGTCTGTTCGCGGTGCTCTAACAGCCCGTCCAGAAAAGGGTGCGGGTTCGACGCTTGCAGATCAGCGAGGGACGCGGCGTCCGTCGAATAGCCAGTTTTCGTTGACCTCGTCTTCGGCATGGCGAGCTGGTCGAATAGCACCTCTTGAAGTTGTTTTGGAGACGACAGGTTCATTTCCTTGCCAATGATGGCAAAAAGTTCAGCGGCCTTTGCATCGGCGGCAGACGTGAGGCGACCGTAGATCTCGTCGAGAATGCCAGAATCCATCGCAATACCAACGTGCTCCATCGCGGCGAGAACCGGGATCAGGGGAACCTCTATCTCGCGCTCAATGGACTGTTGTCCCTCGTCAAGCAATCGCTCACATTCCGCATCTAACTGCGTGATAATCCAGGCCGTCGTTGCGGTACTCGCGGGGTCCACGGTGGGGACAAGTTCATTCGGGTCGGCGACCGGTACGTCGAGACCTGCCAAACCGCGGGCGACGTCCGGCAACGCGAGCGATTTTGTTCCCGAATCGGCGAGCCAGGCGGCAACACGCGTGTCGCGGACGATTCCACCGAGACTCAAATCGAAGTCGGCTAGAAGGTGAGCGAGTGCCTTGCCATCGTGCACCACCTTGGGCGAGGCGCTCGCGAGCCATCGGTCAAATTCGACATGATCGAGTGACGTTGGTGCGCGAATCGTGCGGACGCTGACATCAGATGTCGCGAGACCAATGACGAGCCCGTCATCACCTCGCTCGATGTACACACCGATGCGGGATTCGGCATTATCGCGAAGCCATTTCGCGAGCTCCTCGTCACCCATGTGGCGCGGAGTTGGGCTCGGCACGTGAACCCTGGGTGGTTGTTGCGCAACGTCGTCGTGGGTGGCCGCATTCGTCGGCGCGTCGCTGCCCGCGCCTCCGAATTGAAGCACTCGCTGCTTGAGGGTACGGAACTGAAGACGGTCAAAGACTTCGACAACTTCCGACGGTTCAATCGGTTGTCGAACAAGGTCGTCTAACGCAATCGGAAGGTCGAGGGTTCGAACGAGTTTGTTGAGGCGCGCATTTCGCTCGACATTAGCGACCTGCTCGCGAAGATTTGCCCCGACCACTCCGCCGATCTCGTCGCGGTGCGCAAGTACCTCGTCCAGCGACCCGTATTGCTGAATCCACTTGACGGCGGTCTTTTCGCCAACCTTGTCCACTCCGGGCAAATTGTCGGACGTCTCACCCACCAACGCCGCAATATCGGGGTATTGGTTGGGTCGAATGCCATAGCGTTCCTCGACAGCCGCGGGCGTGTAGCGCTTTAGTTCGCTTACACCGCGTGCGCTCGGATACAGCACAGTGACCTTTTCGGTGACGAGTTGGAAAGTGTCTCGATCCCCCGATACGACGAGAACATCGAGGCCAGCCGCCTCACCCTTGGTCGCAAGGGTCGCGAGGATGTCGTCGGCCTCGTAATTCTCCATCTGCATCGACGGAATGCGCATCGCATGGAGGGCTTCCTGCAACAGTGGAACCTGGCCGATAAATTCGGGCGGCGTCTCGCCCCGCGTCCCTTTGTATTCGGGATATTCGGCGGTCCTGAACGAATAACGCGAGATGTCGAATGCGACGGCGACGTGAGTGGGCTTTTCTGCTTGGAGGATAGTGAGAAACATCGACAGAAAACCATGAATTGCATTGGTGTGCTGTCCACCCGACGTTTGAAACGACTCGAGTGGGAGCGCATAGA
>CANGCU010000061.1 GCA_947452355.1 Microbacteriaceae bacterium
AATGCCGTGAGCGACAAGAAGCACATGGAACAAGTCGATTGGCTCAAGACCGAACACGGAATCGGCCACGGGCACGCGAACGCGCTCGTTGCTGTTTTCCGCCAACAGAATGGGCTGTGAGTCATCATGAATGCGACAGTGTTGTTCGTCTGCGTCCACAACGCGGGGCGTTCGCAAATGGCCGCTGGTTACCTTCGGGCGCTCGCGGGAGATCGAATCCAGGTATTTTCCGCTGGAACCGAACCCAAGGACCAGATAAACCCCTCAGCCATTGCGGCGATGGCCGAAGAAGGCATCGATATCGCGAACAACTCACCTAAAGTGCTTACCACCGAGGTCGTCAAAGAATCCGACTACGTCATCACCATGGGGTGCGGTGACGCCTGCCCGTTCTTTCCCGGCAAGACCTATCTCGACTGGCCGTTGGACGACCCCGCCGGAAAGGGCGTCGACGACGTCCGCCCCATTCGCGACGAAATTCGATCCAAGGTTGAGGCGCTCATCGCCGAAATCGATGGTCGGGTTGAACACTAAACAGTGTCGTAATGAACCGTGGAGAACTGATGGCGAGCGAGAATTAGAGCATGGTTGACAATCACGAATCGGAACGCTCGGGCATTGAAGCGCAGCACCCCATTGTCAAGAACGCCGCGCGCAAGGGCATCGGATGCGGTGTGGTCGCGTTTGTTGGCCTCGCGGTGGTCGCGTTGGTCATTTGGTCGTTGTCACCGTTAGCGCCGATCGGAATTGCCTACAGCGCGGTCGGAGCTATCCCGTGGTTGATCGGTGTTGGGGTGTTGCTACTGATCGTTCGAATCTTTACACGAAAGAAATAATCCGAAGGCGAACTAGTGGTGCGCGATGGAGCGCTCGAGCTTTGCGCCTTCGACGTCAACATCCGGAAGAATTCGGTCGAGCCATTTCGGTAGCCACCATGCCGCCGGCCCCAACAACTTGAGCGCCGCTGGTACCAAAACGAGTCGCACGAGGAACGCGTCGACGAGTACGCCGGCCGCGAGTCCGAAACCGACGGGTCGAATCATCGTGGTGTGACTAAAGATAAACCCACCGAACACTGCGACCATGATGATGGCGGCGGCTGTGACGACACTTCGGCTGAGCCTCAAACCGTAGTTGATGGCGTCGGTTGCCGGTTTGCCGTGAACGAACGCCTCACGCATTCCGGATGCAAGGAAGAGTTGATAGTCCATTGCGAGTCCGAACAGAATGCCAATCAGCATCGTCGGCAGGAAACTGAGAATCGGCGCCGGGTCGTGGATGTCGAACAACCAGCCCAACCACCCCCATTGGAACACGGCGGTGATGGCGCCGAGAGTCGCGAAGACGGTGAAGAGGAACCCGGCGCTCGCGATGAGTGGCAGCCAGATCGACCGGAACACAAGCATCATGATCAGAAGGGATAACCCGATGACCGTCGCAAGGTAGATGGGCAACGCTTCACTGAGTTTGGTGGACACATCGATGTTGATTGCCGCCATTCCGGTCACGTTGACCTTGGCGTTGATCGCGGATTGAAACTCGCTGTCCAGACCGCGAATGTCGCGAACAACCTGTGCGGTTGATTCGTCATTCGGTCCGCCGGCGGGCACGACCCGGAAAATGCCGATGGTGCGGTCGTCCGAGAATCCGCCGGGAACCGTTGATTCGACGTTGTCGACTCCCATGAGCAGTCGCGTTGCGCCGGCCTGGAATTTGAGTTCGTCGTCGGATGAAATGGGAGTCGGTGACGTCGCCACGACGAGAAGGGTTGCGTTGGCACCTTCACCAAAGGCGTCCTGCGTGAGGTGGTAGGACTTGTACCCGGTCGAGTCTGTGGGTTCCGACGAGCCGTCGGGTAAGCCGAGACGCATGTCAAGCAATGGGATTGCCGCAATGCCAAGAACAGCGAGCGTGGCAAGCAACGACACCACTGGTCGCCTCGTCGCGAAAACGGAAGCGGACGACGTGACGGTTGGGGCCTCATTGTGCGATTCGCGATCGGCGAGTGCGCGACGCTCTTTCTTGCTCAGAATTCGCATCCCGAGCAGCGAGATGATTGCGGGGTTGAATGTCACCGCGACAATGACAGCAATCGCAATTGCTCCCGCTCCAACCGAGCCCATGAGCCCGAGGAATCCGATTCCCGTGAGGTTGAGCGCCGCGAGAGCGATAATGACCGTCAGACCGGCGAACGCAACGGAATTTCCAGAGGTTCCGTTCGCGAGTGCGATTGATTCAGGCACGGACATTCCGGCTTTCAACTGTCGACGATGCCGGTTCAAAATGAAGAGCGAGTAGTCAATCCCGACGGCGAGGCCCAGCATGACTCCGAGAATCGGGGTGGTTGTCGTCGATTCGACGACCGCAGCGAGGGCGACGCTCGCTGCCCCCGAAATCGCGACACCGACGATGGCGGAGAGCACGGGTAGTCCGGCGGCAACGAAGGTTCCCAGCATGACAAACAGAACAATGGCCGCAACGATGAGGCCAATGATTTCACCCGGCCCGAGAAGTCCGGCGATTGAACGGGTCAGATCTTGAGAGAACTCAACCTGGACGGTGTCCGTTGCGGCGGTCGATAAAGCGGTGACCACGGCGGCCTTGTCCACCGTCTCGACTTCGGAAATGGGTGTGGTGAAGAGCACAGTCGCCGACGCGGTTTGATTGTCGGTGGCGACGACACGGAAATTCGTCGTCCCGGCCATAACGACCTGGGCGGATTCGAACGTCGTGCGCGCATCGTCGAGTTTTGCCTGACCTTTATCCAGCTGGCGTTGTGCCTGGGTGAGTGCTCGTGCACCCGCATCGGCATCCCGCTCGCCCGCCAAAACCTTTGCCCAACCCGCGTCAATTTTCGCCTGGCCGACGGTGATTGTGTCTCGGTTGATCGCGACCTGCGCGAGACCCGCGTTGACGGCATCGAGTGCGGCTTCAAGACCGGGAAGTTCCGAATCCGGATCGGGGTGTGTCGTGTAATAGTCGATCCCGGACTGGATTTCGGCCTTGTTGGCACGTAAGTCGTGTGCGGCCGCCCGAAGTTTGGCGAGTCCCTTGTCGAGCTTCAGTTGGTTACTCACGAGCGCTACACGCCCATCCGCCAATTGTGCTCGCCCCGCGGCGAGGTCCTTCAGTCCTTTATCAATTTTTGCTTGACCGTCGTCAATTTTCTTTTGGCCATCGACAAACTTCGCGGGCGCGGACTGAATCTTGTCAGCGTTTCTGTCCAGTTTGCGTTGCGTTGTGAACGGATCCACGGTGTCGTCGACAGCGGGAAGATTGTGGACGTCGGTGAGGGCGGCCGAAATCGCAATCTTCTCGGCGTCGGTAAACGCCTGTCCGTTGGTCTTGTGGAACACAACTTGGCCAATGCCGCGACTCGCGTCGCTGAACTTCTTCTGCAGCGTGTCGATGGTCGACTGCGCATCAGTTCCGTTGATTGTCATCGCCGTCGAGAACGTTCCGCCGGCGGTCGCGGCGATTGTGCCGATGATCCCGATGATGGCAACCCATCCGACAATTACGAGCCAGGCGCGACGGGCAGCAAACTGACCAAGTCGATAAAGGAATTGAGACAATCGGAATCCTTCACTAATAAACACACGAACTGTGAAATTATTGCACTAGTGCATAAATGTGTCAAATCGCGCTACGATGTGGCCATGAGCAATGTCCCGCCCGGCGAAGTGGCACCCGCGCTTGGCCGAAAACCCAAATCGACTACGGACGACATCATTCGCGGCGCGTGGCGGCTTTTTGAACAACTCGGCTACGAACACACGACGATGGCGGACATCGCCTCCGAGATTGGTATTTCGCGCCGAACTCTGTTCAACTATTTCCCTACCAAAGAAGCACTGCTGTACCCGACAGCCGACGAATACATGACCGAGTTCACTCGATTGTTGCTCGATCGTCCCGACGATGAACCGCTGTTCACCTCGCTCAGTATCTGTCTGGTCAACTGTCGAGACAAGCAGGTCGAACTCGAACAGAAATTCAGCCCTGGCGATGTTGTCCACGCCGCCAGATTGAGCGAATCGGCCGTCAGGTATTCGCGGGACCACTGGGCGCTCGAGATGGAACGAGCGGTGGCATTGAAACTGGAGGGTCGGCCGGACGCACAAATGCTGGCTGGCTTTGTCGGTGCACTTGCGGCGCAGGTGTGGACGGAAATGGCGAGACACATGAAGGCATCAGGCCCAGGCGCGGATATCAATGACGCGCTGACCACTGCGATGGAATCATTGAAAAAGTTATTCGGCTAAATCCCCGGCGGTCATCGAGCCGTGAGCGTCACGTTCGGCAAGTCGGGCGCGGGAATCCACCCACCGACCCGATCGGCAATCGGTGGGTAGGTGTGGAGGTTCCAATCCGAGCGCATGTGCACGATGTCGTCATGAGTCCGACCGATGAAGTTCCACCACATGACGATCGGCTCGGTGAACGGTTCCCCACCGAGCACGATTGCCTTGCCCCTCCCAGCGATGTCGAGTGATGTCAATCCGGGTTCCGAAAACCACAGGCTGTCCCCCGCCAGATCTTCACCATTGACGTTCAGACTCCCACCGACGTTGAGCACACCGTATTCCCATTGCGGATTCAGTGGAATCGATCCCGTTCCATTGACCATAATTTGCGCTCCGAGGAGTGGGCTATAAATCGTTGCGGGGGACGCCGCGGCACCCAGTGTTCCGACGAAAACATGAGCCTCGATGTTCCCAAAGAACTCACGGGGAATGGCGGATACGTGCTCGAAGATTGGTTTCATGTGACGAACCTCGTCAGGAAGCGCAATCCACAACTGCACCGCATGAAGAGTGTTCGATCCAGCGAGACTGCGTTCACTGTGCGAGACGCCTGAACCAGCGGTCATCAAGTTGAGTGATCCGGGGGTCACCCGCTGCGCGGTGCCCAAGCTGTCCCGGTGGTCGATTTCGCCGTCGAACAACCACGTCACCGTCTGGAGCCCAGTGTGCGGATGTGCCGCGACAGTCATGCCCTCGACTTGTTCCGTTGGTCCAAAGTGGTCGACGAACACCCAGGCACCGATTTTTCGAAGGCGTGCGTGTGGAATCGACCGTTTCACATCGACCTCGGTTCGCGTCGTTAATTGGACGATTCGCGGCTCGATGATCACCCCTCCAGTATCGTGCCGAGACCGCGGCGAGATAAACTAGACGCAGCCCCTCGCGTGGCGCCACCCAGGCCAACTCCCCCAGGTCGGAAACGAAGCAAGGGTAACCAGGCTCTGGCGGGTGCGCGAGGGGTCCTTGTCTTTGCGAATCGATGCCGTTCGGTCAACCGACTGTCTCGCGCCGCCCCGAGAAAGTCGGTGGGGGCGGGTAATCTCAAAGGGTGGCAGTCGCTCTCTATCGTCGTTACCGACCCGAATCCTTCGATGAACTCATCGGGCAATCGCAGGTCACCGATCCTTTGCGTGCCGCACTCCGCAACAATCGCGTCAACCACGCGTATCTTTTTTCTGGGCCTCGAGGATGTGGCAAAACGACCTCAGCCAGAATCCTCGCTCGCTGTCTCAATTGTGCCGAAGGGCCGACCGACACCCCGTGTGGGAAGTGCGACAGTTGTATCGAATTGTCGCGAGACGGGTCGGGTTCGCTCGATGTCGTGGAAATCGACGCGGCGAGCCACAACGGCGTTGACGACGCACGTGAACTTCGCGAACGTGCGGGCTTTGCGCCGGCCCGAGACCGTTACAAGATTTTCATCCTTGACGAAGCGCACATGGTGACCCAGCAGGGATTCAACGCTCTCCTCAAAATCGTCGAAGAACCACCAGAGCACGTCAAGTTTATTTTTGCGACGACCGAACCCGAGAAGGTCATCGGGACCATTCGGTCGCGCACCCATCACTATCCGTTCCGACTGGTTCCACCTGCGGTGATGCTCGATTATGTGGCAGAACTTTGTGTTCAGGAAAAGGTGACGGTCGAAGAAGGTGTGTTACCACTCGTTATTCGTGCGGGGGGCGGTTCTGTCCGTGACACCCTGTCGCTCCTTGACCAGATCATCGCCGGTTCAGAGGACAGCATCGTGACGCGGGAGCGCACGAACAACCTTCTCGGTTACACCCCGAGCGAATTATTGGACGAATGTATCGACGCAATCGGTCGCGGTGATGCGGCCCATGCCTTCTCTGCGATTGATCGCGTCGTTCAGACAGGGAACGACCCGCGGCGATTTGTCGAAGACGTCCTCGAACGGTTGCGTGACCTCGTCATCGTCGAGGCAACGGGCGACGGCGCAGCGGCTGTCCTGCGTGGAATCCCCGCCGACGAAATCGTCCGAATGGACGCGCTCGCCGCGCTTTTTGGTTCGGCGTCGTTGTCACGGGCGGCGGACATCGTCAACGCAGCTCTGTCGGGAATGACGGGGACGACTCCACCCAGAATTCACCTCGAACTGATGGTTGCACGGCTCTTGACGGAGTTGCCCGGTGGCTCGAACAATGCACACGAGGCAGCGGAACCCGCGGCTTCAGAGGCGCGACCCGCAGTGGTCACACCACCCGCTACCGCGGTCGCCAGCCCACCCACCCCCTCCGTCCCGCCGCCCGCCGCACCACCAGCACCAGCATCTGCCGCACGTCGTCAACCTGAGTCGGGAACACTCGCCGAGGTTCTCGATGTGTGGCCCGCCATTCTTGAGGAACTACAGTCGTCGAAAGGGTCTTGGGTCGTCGTCAATTCGGGTCGTCCCGTTGCGCTCGACGGTGATGTGTTGACGATTGAATTCTCTGAACAGATGTGGGTTGACCGTTTCAAGGAAACACCGAATAGTGGCAAGGCGGTATTTGAAGAGCTTCGCGAAGCCGTCATCGGCGCACTGGGAGTTCGCTTGCGCTTCGTTCCGCGAGTGGGAATGGCGGGTGCACCGCGAACCGAAGCACCGACGACGAAAATGGACCCGATGGACCA
>CANGCU010000062.1 GCA_947452355.1 Microbacteriaceae bacterium
AGAACAACGCGACCCTCCGCGTCGGTATTGGTGACCTCGACCGTTTTGCCGCCGCGGATTGTGACGACGTCATTTGGCCTGATCGCAGTTCCCGACGGCATGTTTTCGGCGATGCACAACCACGCGGTCACCGCAATCGGCATGTCGAGCTGAGCGATGGCGCGCGTTACCGCAAATGCAGTGGCGGCACCGGTCATGTCGTACTTCATGCCAACCATCGATTGGGCCGGTTTGATCGACAACCCACCGGTGTCGAATGTGATTCCCTTGCCAACGAGCGCGACATGACGTTTGGCATTCTTTGGCGAATACCGAACGACAACGAGCCGCGGCGGTCTCGACGAGCCGGCACCGATCCCGAGAATTCCGCCGAAGCCACCCTTCTCCAGAGCCTTTTCGTCGAGCACCTCGACAGTCATGGACGTGCCCTTAGCTAGCTCGACGACTCGGCGGGCGAGTTCATCTGGACTCAAAACGTTGGGGACCTCGGTGACGAGGTCGCGGACGATGGACACTCCCTCGACACCGGGCTGGATGGATCGGAAGTCTGGCGAACTAGGAGAGACGATGGTTATGGCCGTGACCAACTTCGACTCGTCGCTGGATTTTCGCGACATGGTCTTTGTTGCACCGAGCAAGGCACCTTCCGCGACGGCCGTCGCGTCCGCCGTGTTGCGAGTTGACAGGTTGACGACCACGTGCCCCGAAAGCGAGCGAAGGGCTGTTCCCGCTGCGTATCTCAGGTTCGTCGATCGATCACGGTGCTTGCCCATCCCGACGAGCTGAATCGTGCGAAATTCGCTCCACGCCGGCGCGGGCATCGTCAATGTCGAATCCTTACCGCCGTCAAAAGCGACGCGGTCGATTGCGTCCGTCACCCATCGTCCGAGTTTCCCGCGAATGGGGTGCGAGACATTTCCCTCAGGGTCCTTCGTGGCGAGAACTACGAGGACGTCGCCAGGAACGAGCGAACGTGAATGAGAGATGACGGTCATGCCTCCAGCGTAGGCGAACGGGATACGGAACAGCCGTAGCATGGGTTCATGAGTATGGGGCGCAAGGTCTATCGCGACATGGGTGCCGACGTCCCATCGGGACTACCCCTTGTCATCCTGCTGACCGGGTTCATTGATGCCGGTCGGTCGGTGGCGTCTGCCTCTCGTCACCTCATTGACTCGACATCCCACGAGCGGGTGTGGGTGTTCGATAACGATGAGCTCCTCGACTATCGAGCACGACGCCCGACCTTCACTTTCGAACAGACGAAGCTGACTGATTACCGCCCGCCCGAACTCGTTCTTCGACTTGTGACCGACGAACTCGGCGTGCAGTTCTTGTTGCTGACGGGTTATGAACCGGATTATCGCTGGGAAGCCGCAGCCGAAGCGGTGGTGACCGCCATTGAAACCTTTGACGTATCAGCGACGATGTGGGTGCACGCGATTCCCATGCCGGTGCCGCACACACGCCCGGTTGGGATGACGGTCAGTGGAAACCGCGACGATCTAATCGAGCAGTATTCCGTTTGGCGGCCAACCACCGAGGTGCCGGGAACATTCGTGCACCTTGTTGAATACATGCTGACGTCAATTGGCCATCCCGTTGCGGGGTTCGTACTGTTGATTCCCCACTACCTCGCGGACTCGGAATTCCCCGCGGGAACGCTCGCGGTCTTGGACGCCATCACGACGGGCACGGGAATATCTCTTCGCACGGATTCGTTGAGAGAAGAAGGTCGGGAATTCCTCAACGATATTGCCGGCCAGATGAAAGAAAACGATGAGCTTTCCAAACTCATCTCTAGTCTCGAAAGTCGTCATGACACGTACATGATCGACAACCCAACGCCGTCGCCGTTCGTCAACGACGACGGTCAGGTTCCGAGCGCTGAAAGCATCGCCGCCGAGTTAGAGCAGTTCCTGCGCACGCGTGGGACAGCCGACGACTAAGCAGTCGTGATAACCTGAATTCTGAAAGACCCCGAGTCATTGGCTTCGCCGATTTGACACGGGGGTTTCTACTGCCCGAAAGAGGAACACTTCATGGCCGACGCCCCCCGTCGTTTCAACTTATTCAACCGCAATAAGACTGAGGCCGAAGTTCCCGCGAAGCCTGCTGCGAAGGCACCGGCGAAGCCTGCCGCAAAGGCACCCGCGAAGCCTGCCGCAAAGGCACCCGCGAAGCCTGCCGCCAAGGCACCCGCGAAGCCTGCCGCCAAGGCACCTGCGAAGCCTGCCGCAAAGGCACCGGTAAAGCCCGCTGTGAAGGCGCCCGCGAAGCCTGCGGCCAAAGCCCCGGCAAAACCCGCTGCGAAAGCACCGGCAAAGCCCGCTTCGAAGCCTGCTGCGAAGCCTGCTGCGAAGGCGCCCGCGAAGAAGGCGCCGACAAAAGCGAGCGACGTTGACGACGTAATCGGTGATGATGCCGAACTCATTGTTGATGAAGAATTTGACGTTGTCGTCATCGTCGGCGACGACAATATCGTCGAGGTCGAAGACACCAGCGTGCCAACTGGTGACGAAGTCATTGAACTGACCGACGATGAGGCCGAAGATGTCAAGACCGCGTTGACGGCGACACTTCCCGAAGATGCGATTCGCATTTCGTCCGGGGACGACGAAATTCAGTCCGTCGCCAACCAGATCACCGGCGCAACAGCGGACCCGGTCAAGGACTACCTCAAGCAAATCGGTAAGGTCGCTCTGCTGAACGCCGAACAAGAGGTTTCGCTTGCTTTGAGAATCGAAGCGGGACTCTTCGCCGAGGAAAAATGGGCCAAGATGACTGGCGCAAAGCAAAAGAGCCGCGAGGGTCGAGAACTCCGAATCATCGCGGACGATGGCGAACGAGCCAAGCGCCATCTTCTTGAGGCCAACCTTCGTCTCGTCGTATCGCTGGCGAAACGGTATACCGGGCGCGGAATGCAATTCCTTGACCTCATTCAAGAAGGAAACCTCGGTTTGATCCGCGCTGTCGAAAAGTTCGATTACACCAAGGGATTCAAGTTTTCGACCTATGCGACGTGGTGGATTCGCCAGGCCATTACGCGCGCGATGGCCGATCAGGCTCGCACGATTCGTATCCCCGTTCACATGGTGGAAGTCATCAACAAGCTCGCGCGCGTCCAGCGGCAGTTGCTGCAGGACCTCGGCCGTGAACCGACGCCCGAAGAATTGGCGAATGAACTAGACATGACACCCGAGAAGGTCGTCGAGGTTCAAAAGTACGGCCGCGAGCCGATTTCGTTGCACACCCCTCTCGGTGAAGATGGCGACTCGGAGTTCGGTGACTTGATTGAAGACACCGAAGCAATTGTCCCGCTGGATGCCGTTGCTAACCGAATGCTGCTGGTCGCGCTGGAATCCGTCCTCGACTCATTGTCCGAGCGCGAATCCGGTGTGATTCGCATGCGATACGGACTGGGCGACGGAATCCCGAAGACTCTCGACCAGATCGGTGAAACCTTCGGTGTAACGCGCGAACGAATTCGCCAAATCGAATCAAAAACAATGACGAAACTGCGTCACCCGTCTCGTTCCGTCACCATTCGCGAGTTTCTCGAGTAATGACCCGTCCCGTTCGTCCGATCCGTGCGCGTATGTTGCTCGCGGTGTGGGCGGGCAAACTGACCGGCGCACTGCTTCGGCTAGCCGGTCGCGCGGGTACGCACGTCCCCGGCAAAGTCGCACTCGCTGTGTATCCAGGACTTATGTCGGCGATTCCGCTTCCGCCACGAGTGGTTGTCGTTACCGGGACTAATGGCAAGACGACGACGACGAATATCCTCGCGGACGCACTGCACAACCTCGGTGTGCGCGTCGGAAGTAACCGAGCGGGTTCGAATTTGCGCGAAGGAATCATCGCGACGCTCATGGACGGCCTGACGGTTCTTGGTCGGTCGACGATCGACACCGCGATTCTCGAAATGGACGAGCGGTCCGCGCGGTTGGTTCTACCGGGACTCCGTCCCGACGTGCTGGTTTGCACCAATCTGACGCGAGATTCGATCAAACGAAATGCTCACCCCGAATACATCGCGTGGATTGTGTCGTCCGCGCTGTCAGACGACACGACTCTCGTGCTCAATGCCGACGATCTCATTACGGCTCGACTAGGCACCGACGCCAACCGCCGCGTGTTTTTTGGCGTTGATGCGTTGGGGGATGAGTCGCGCACACCGCACGGTGTTGCCATCGATGTGTCGATCTGTCCGATCTGTGACCACACACTCGTGTGGGACGTGTGGAGGTTCAATCACATTGGCAAAGTGACGTGTCCATCGTGCGGGTTCCGGTCGCCTCAGGCAGACGTGCGCGCCTTGTCTGTTGACATCGCGAGTGGAACGATGGACCTTGCGATGGGCGACACGACCACAACGCTTCCCCTGGTCAACGACAACATCGTCAACATTTACAACGAAGTTGCGGTCGCCGCCGCACTCACCGTGTTGGGGGTTGCCGTGGAGGATATCGCCGCTCAGTTGGCATCCCTCAAACCACCGGTCACACGGTTCGCTGATGAAACGATTAGTGGAGTTCGAATTCTGCGACTGTTGACGAAGGGTCTCGTTGGTGTTGCATGTTCGCGGGCCTTCGAGCACATCCCCACGATTCCAGGACGGAAAGTTGTTCTTATGGCGATCGACGAGGCGTCGGAACGGGTCACCGAAGTTGAAAACACGGCCTGGATTTACGACGCCGACTATGAATATCTTGCCGACCCCACGATCGCTCAAATCTTCGTTGGGGGAATCCGTCGACACGACCACGCGTTGCGCCTCGCAATCGCAGGGGTCGACCCCACCAAGATTGTGTTGGTCGAATCGGAGACCGGCGCGGCCGACCTAGTATCTCTGGACAACGTCGATGCGGTATTCAACCTGCACAGCGTTCACAATGCATTAATTTCGGGAAATCCGGTTCAGGACAGGTTGCGCGAACGATTGTTGGAGAAGGTTCGATGACCGTCGTCATCGAAATGCTGTTCCCGGAAATCGCAAACCTTCACGGGGACAATTCGAATATCGATTACCTTGCTCAGAGTCTGGGGGACGTTCGGATATACCGGACTGGTCTTAATGAGACTCCGCGATTTGTCAGCGAACGGGTCGACCTGGTGTATCTCGGGCCAATGACCGAGAGTGGCCAAATCAAGGCGATTGATCGACTCACACCACATGGATCCAGAATTGCCGAACTCATCGACTCGGGGACTCACTTTCTGTTTACCCACAACGCGATGGAAGTTTTGGGGAATCGCATTTCGAACGCCGAGATGAATTATGACGTTCCTGGGCTGGGGATTTTTGATTTCACCACAACGGTGAACATGTTTGGTCGATTTACAGGGAAGGTGATGGGAACAATCGACGAGTTGCCGCACGCGATTGTCGGTTACAAATCACAGTTCTCGATGGTGTCGAATGCACCGAATGTCGCGGGTTTTCTGACGGCCGAACGTGGAATCGGGCGAAACCGCTCGACAAACGTTGAGGGAATTCGTGTCAACAACTTCATCGGTACGTCCCTCATCGGCCCGCTGCTGGTGATGAATCCCTATTTCACCGAATCACTGTTGTCCTCGATTGATCCGACGCGGGAACCAACACTCGCGCTGCGCGAGTTAGCGGTTGCGGCGTACGACGCACGCGTGCGTGACTTCAATGATGCGGCTCGGTGGTCACAAGCCGAATTGCTCGTCACCTAATCGGTTCACGGTGGCCCGGCAGGCTCCGGGCCAGTCAGCACAAAGAGTTAGACGGTTTCGTCCGCAATGAGGCGTTCGGTTTCGTCGAGCCATTCGAGGGCCGTCGGTTCAAGCGCTGCTTTTACTTCGCTCGCGTGGTGACCGCAAAAATACAGTTCGCCGGACTGAAGTCGCACTCGCACGTAGGCCTGAGCTCCACACGAGTCGCAACGATCAAGCGACGACAACTGGGGGAGTGAGGTGGTGGTGTCGGGAGTGTGTGTCGAGTTCATGTGCGTCCTTTCGGTATCTCTATTTCATCACGCCCCGCGGACATTCCCGTTCGAAAACGTTCGTGTTTCGCCCTCGGCGTAAAACTCATGCACAGACTCGGAGTGCCTGCTGAGCGCTCGCGACGTCACCGCTTAGGGTGGAACACGTCCCCGAAACCGAAGGTTTGAGCAGTGTCCACCGAATATTCCGCGCGTCATCTCAGTGTCCTCGAAGGGCTCGAGGCCGTTCGAAAGCGCCCCGGAATGTACATCGGGTCGACCGACGAACGTGGCCTGATGCATTGCCTTTGGGAAATCATCGATAACTCGGTCGACGAGGCGCTTGCTGGACACGGGTCGTCCATTAGCGTTGCACTTCATCCCGATGGCAGTGTCGAGGTTCACGATACGGGGCGTGGAATTCCCGTCGACATCGAGCCACGGACGGGTCTCTCCGGTGTCGAAGTGGTGTTTACCAAACTTCACGCTGGCGGCAAATTTGGTTCCGGTTCGTACACCGCGTCCGGCGGACTTCACGGGGTTGGGGCGTCCGTCGTGAACGCCCTGAGCGAACGACTCGACGTCTTTGTGGATCGAGACGGTTCGACCTATGCGATGTCGTTCCACCGTGGCGAGCCAGGCATTTTCGATGACTCGTCGGGTCACGGGCCTCGATCGCCGTTCATTCCCTACGTCGAAAATTCCGAACTTCGTATTGTCGGAAAGGCCGCCAAAGGTGTGACGGGAACTCGTGTCCGCTGGTGGCCGGATCCCGAGATCTTCGGCACGGCGTCGATTGTCGAATTGGACACGGTTCTGTCACGAGCCCGCCAGACGGCGTTCCTCGTTCCCGGTTTGTCCCTCACGGTGTCCGACGAGCGATCGGGCACACCCGAAACCCACGAATTTTCGTTCGCGGGGGGTATCGGTGAGTTCACCGAGTTCCTCGCACCGGATGCAGCGCTCACCTCGAT
>CANGCU010000063.1 GCA_947452355.1 Microbacteriaceae bacterium
CACCAGCGTCGCGAATCTCGCCCAGTCGCTGCTCGATTAGTTCCGGCTTAATCGGTTCGGCGTAGAACTTTTGCATCTCGGCCGTCGCAATGTCGACCGGCAACTCGCGAATCTTCTCGATGATCGGTTCTGGTTTCGCGTAGCGAGTCCACAGGCCCTCGAGATTGAGGACACCGACACCACCGAGTTTGCCGATGGTGATGGCGGTTCGGGGTGAGACCACGGAATCCATCGGTGCCGCGAGGACCGGGATGTCAAACTTGTGCGCGTCAATCGTCCACGCTGTGCTGACCACTTCGGGGTCACGCGTTCGGCGGCTTGGTACAACGGCGATGTCGTCGAATGAGTACGCGCGTCGACCGCGCTTGGCGCGACCGATTTCAATGTCGGACATAGTCGTGACCTATCGCTTGTAGTTCGGGGCTTCGACAATCATCTGAATGTCATGCGGGTGTGATTCCTTCAGCCCGGCCGGCGTGATTCGGACGAACTTGCCCTTCTTCTTCAGGTCCTCGATGGTGCGAGCACCCGTGTAAAACATCGACTGACGAAGTCCGCCGAGAAGTTGGTACATGACCGAGGCGAGTGGACCGCGATACGCGACACGGCCCTCGATGCCCTCGGCGATGAGTTGATCGTCACTGGGAACATCCGCTTGGAAATACCGGTCACGGGAATACGAGGTCTTGGTCCCACGGGTTTGCAGCGCACCGAGCGACCCCATGCCGCGGTATTCCTTGAACTGTTTGCCATTTTCGAATACCAGATCGCCCGGGCTTTCGTCCGTGCCGGCAAGAAGTGAACCGAGCATCACAACGTCGGCACCCGCCACGAGCGCCTTGGCGATGTCGCCCGAGTACTGCAGGCCGCCGTCTGCGATGACCGGCACTCCCGATTTCCTGGCCGCTTTGGCCGCTTCATAGATTGCGGTGATTTGGGGGACTCCGACTCCCGCGACGACACGAGTCGTGCAGATGGACCCCGGACCGACGCCAACCTTGATCGCGTCAACGCCCGCCGAAATGAGTGACGCGGCACCCTCTTCGGTCGCGACGTTTCCCCCGATGATGTCCACCCGAGCGAAAGACGGGTCGGACTTCAATTTCCGGATGATGTCGAGAACTCCCGCCGAATCTCCGTTCGCCGTATCGACGACCAGCACATCGACTCCGGCGTCACGCAGAGCGCACGCTCGGTCCCACGCGTCGCCAAAGAAACCGATCGCGGCTCCGACACGAAGTCGACCCTCGTCGTCCTTCGTCGCGTTGGGGTATTTCTCGCTCTTTTCGAAGTCCTTGACCGTGATGAGTCCGACGAGTTTGCCGCCATCATCGACGAGCGGCAGTTTCTCAATTTTGTGTTGCGCGAACAGGGCGACGGCCTCGTCGCTGCTGATGGACGCAGGTCCCGTTATCAGAGGCATCGGTGTCATGACGTCCTTGACGTGCGTTGAGTCCGCCTTTTCACGCGGCACGAACCTCATGTCCCGGTTCGTGATGATTCCGAGCAGGATGCCCTTGTCGTCGACAACGGGGAGTCCCGAAACCCGAAACTGGCCGCAGATTTCGTCGACCTCGCGGACGGTTGCGTCGGGCGTCGTCGTCACGGGGTTCGAAATCATCCCTGATTCGCTTCGCTTCACCTTGTCCACCTGAGCGGCCTGGTCCTCGATGGACAGGTTGCGGTGTATGACACCAAGGCCTCCCTGACGCGCCATGCCAATCGCCATGCGGGCCTCGGTCACCGTGTCCATCGCGCTCGACAGAATCGGCGCCCACAACGAGATCCGTTTCGTCAATCTGCTGGTGGTATTCGCTTCGCTCGGGATGACGTCGGTGTGAGCAGGAAGGAGCATCACATCGTCATAGGTAAGTCCCGTTAATCCAAAAGGGTTTTCCATGGCCATGATGTGCCCCTCTCCTCTGGAATGACGTGACGATGACAACGATTACGCTTCTTTTATCGTAGTCGGGTTCCCATCGGGGTCAGTTTCCCGACATAATGGGGCAGGCTCATTGTTTACGGAATTTTCACGAAACACATGTTCCCCCAGTTTGGTTTTTCCCCGTTGCAGGCAATGCCCCGACACAGTACGAGCAGGAGGTCTTGTGAGGACCAGGTCAACCATGCGACGACGCATCGCGCGTCTCGCCAGTGCACTGAGTGCGTTCGCACTTGCGTTTGGCGCGCTTGCCATCGCCGCGCCAGCCCAGGCGGATGTTGTGAACGCCGAAATGCCCTTCAAGGTCAGCGGAAACGTCCAGAACCAGGGCAAACCTGTCGCTGGTGTTACCGTCACCTTGACGGGTGCCGCTGGATACACCGCGACGGTTGCGACGGACGCGGATGGCAAATTTGTTGCCGGTGTCCCTGCGAAGGAAGCGGACTACACCGTCACTCTTGACGAAACCACGCTTCCCGAAGGGATCGCGGTCATTGATAACCCCGCAACGACCTTCGTCGAAGCGAATGTTCAGACCGTTACTGTCGGCCCGGGTGGCCGTGCAACCATGAACTTTTTCATTGGTCAAGGTGAGCGGCACACGACAAGCTTTGTGGACCAGGTCGTCCAGCGTTTGATTTCAGGTCTGAACTTCGGGCTGATGCTCGCCCTCGCGTCGGTCGGGCTCTCTCTTATTTATGGAACGACCGGCATCTCGAACTTCGCCCACGCAGAGCTCGTGACGTTTGGCGCGGTCGCAACGTTCGGTCTCGTCGCGCTGATGGGTCCCGGCCTCCTGTGGCTCGCAATCCCGATTGCCCTCATCCTCTCGGCAGGTCTGGGGTGGGGACTCGACGCCGCACTGTGGGCGCCGTTACGCCGTCGAGGTATGGGTCTCGTCCAACTCATGATCGTGTCAATCGGACTCTCGCTCGGAATCCGCTACACCTACCAATTCTTTATCGGTGGATCGACCGAACAACTTCCCGGTTCGGACGCCGAACGTTTTAAACTCTTCGGTTCGGTCACCCTCAGCATCACCGACATTGTGAGCATGGGTCTGTCCGTCATCCTCATTGTCGCGTTCGCACTGTGGCTCAGCCGAACCAAAATCGGTAAAGCGACCAGGGCAATTTCAGACAATCCGAGCCTCGCCGCGTCTTCCGGTATCGACGTTGACGGCGTTGTCCGAATCGTCTGGATCATCGGATCCGTGCTCGCTGGGTTCTCCGGAATCCTCTGGGCTTACTTCCGGCCCGGAATCCGTTGGGACATGGGTGGCCAGATCCTGCTTCTCATCTTCGCGGCGACAACACTCGGCGGGCTCGGAACCGCCTATGGTGCGCTCGTCGGTTCTCTAATCGTTGGTGTGCTGGTCGAAGGGTCGAGCCTGTTCATCCCTTCCGACCTTAAATACGTCGGCGCTCTCGTGATCCTCATCGGAATTCTGCTCTTTCGACCTCAAGGAATTCTCGGACGCAAGGAAAGGGTGGGTTAGCTCATGGACTTCCTCGGCATTCTCTCCTCATCTGTTTCATTTATCCTCGCCCCGACGACGCTCGCATATGCGCTCGCGACGCTCGGGCTCGCGGTCCACTTCGGTTTCGGTGGCCTGCTCAACATGGGTATGGCGGGCTTCATGGCCCTCGGCGCGTATGGCTACGCCATCGGAGTCCTCACCTTTGGATTGCCCTGGTACTTGGCGGCGTTCGTCGGCATCGGCGCAGCCATTGTCTTTGCGCTCATCCTCGGAATCCCAACGCTTCGACTTCGCGGTGACTATCTCGCCATCGTGACAATTGCGGCGGCGGAAATCGTCCGACTCTTGCTCCTCAGCTCAGCATTCGGCGGCGTCACCGGTTCGGCCGACGGCCTTTCGGGTTTCAACGGCCCAGGCGGAACAATCACCAATCCAGCGGAAGGTGCTGGTGGTTTCGACCAGTCGAACCCCATCCCCGCGGGCACGTATGGTTTCCCGCCGTTCCTCGACAACGAACGCATCTGGTACCTCCGTATCGTCGGCGCAATCATCCTCGGACTCGCGATCTTTATTGTGTGGCGCTTGGTCAACTCACCGTGGGGTCGAGTCATCAAGGGCATTCGTGAAGACGAAGACGCCGTGCGCTCACTTGGCAAGAACGTCTTCGCTTACAAGATGCAAGCGCTCATCATCGGCGGTGTGCTCGGTGCACTCGGCGGCCTGATGCTCGCATTTTCGACGAACGTCAACTCCAGCGTCTACGTCACGTCGCTGACGTTCTTCCTCTGGACCGCACTGTTGCTTGGTGGAGCCGCCACCGTGTTCGGGCCGCTCGCGGGGTCCATCATCTTCTGGGTACTGCAGGCCTTCCTCGGCTTGTTATTCCCAGCGCTCGCGGAAGTTGGGCTTATGCCGTTCTCGACAATCCAAGCGTCACAAATCAAGTTCATCATCGTGGGCTTCGCGCTCGTGCTTCTCGTGGTCTTCCGACCTCAGGGTCTGTTCGGAAACAAAAAGGAGTTGACCTTTGTCAAGTAGCACATCCTCCTCGTCACCCGTCAAGTCGACGGGACTCCACGTCGGTGCAATCAAGCCAGGCGTCGCGAAAAAAGACCCGATTCTTGTTGCGGATGGCGTTCGACGCCAATTCGGTGGTCTTGTCGCCGTCGAAGTCGAGCACGTTGAAATTCCGCGCAACGCGATCACCGCTCTGATCGGTCCAAACGGTGCCGGAAAAACGACCTTCTTCAACCTTCTCACCGGTTTCGATCAACCGAACGACGGGAAATGGTCGTTCAACGGAAAATCGTTGGCGGGAGTTTCCGCATTCAAGGTCGCGCGGCTGGGGCTCATTCGCACGTTCCAATTAACCAAGGCACTTGGGCTACTCACCGTCATGGACAACATGAAATTGGGCAGTACCGAGCAGCGCGGCGAGAAGCTCAGCGCAAGCCTTTTCCCATTCCTCTGGAAGAAGAAAGACGCCGAGATCGAGGACAAGGCACTCGAGATTCTGCGCCGGTTCAAGCTCGATGAGAAAAAGGATGACTTTGCTGCGTCGTTGTCCGGTGGACAGCGCAAGCTCCTCGAAATGGCACGAGCACTGATGACAAACCCTGAGTTAGTCATGCTTGACGAGCCAATGGCGGGCGTGAACCCTGCGTTGACCGAATCCCTGCTCGAGCACATCCTCAACCTCAAGCAAGAGGGGATGACCGTCCTGTTTGTTGAGCACGACATGCACATGGTTCGCCACATCGCGGACTGGGTGATCGTGATGGCCGAAGGAAAGGTTGTCGCCGAAGGCGCACCAGACGAGGTCATGAAAAACCCTGCCGTTATCGATGCGTACCTCGGAAGTCACCAGGACATCGACCTGGGAACCGTTACGGGGCGCGTCACGTTGCCAACGTTGCCGAAGGAGAAGTAAATGGCCGCGAAGACCGAAATCCCCGTCGTCGAGACGAAAGATCTTTACGCTGGTTACCTTCCGGGTGTCAACATTCTCAACGGAACCAACCTTTACGCCAACAAGGGTGAACTCATCGGCATCATTGGGCCGAACGGTGCAGGAAAGTCAACCTTCCTCAAGGCCATCTTCGGGCTCGTCAAGGTTCGGGAAGGGTCCATCACCCTTAACGGCGATGACATCACGGGACTCAAGGCCAACCAGCTCGTCGCCCGTGGCGTCGGGTTTGTCCCACAGACAAACAACGTGTTCCCCAGCCTGACGATCGAAGAGAACCTCCAGATGGGCCTGTACCAGGACCCGAGCAAGTATTCTGAGCGACTCGAGTTTGTCACCGGGATTTTTGCCGAACTCGGTGCACGCCTGAAACAGCGTGCTGGCTCGTTGTCGGGCGGCGAACGCCAAATGGTCGCAATGAGCCGTGCGCTCATGATGGACCCCACGGTGTTGTTGCTGGACGAGCCGAGCGCGGGTCTGTCACCCGTCCGGCAGGACGAAGCCTTCATTCGCGTGTCTGAAATCAACAAGGCCGGCGTGACCACCATCATGGTCGAGCAAAACGCCCGACGTTGCCTTCAGATCTGTGATCGAGGATACGTTCTCGATCAGGGCAAAGACGCCTACACGGGTACCGGTCGTGACCTGCTGAACGACCCGAAGGTCATCGGACTGTACCTCGGCTCGCTCGGCGCCTAGAAGCGCACGAACGTCAGCGGGGGTGGCCTTCGGGTCACCCCCGTTTCCGTTTCTGTAGGCGGGTACATTTTGTCCCGACAAACGGAAGAGGCCCCGAGCGAACTCGGGGCCTCTTGAGTCAAAGACTCACAACATTCGGTTATTAGCCCGCGTAGGGAACCGTGGTGTTGTCGTTCAGGTACTGGTAGACCTGGATCGATGCTTCGGTGGGGTCTCCAACTTCGTTGAAGGTGATGGGGCCCGAGACACCGTCGTAGTCTGCAGTTCCGCCACCGACGATGATGTCGGCGCAGTCTGCGAACGTGGTGCACTTGGTTCCGCCACCGGTTCCACCGGAGACTTCCTGAAGCTTGGCTGCAATGTCCGCGCCAACCGTCGAGCCGGCTTCGAGCGAAGCGAGCGCGAGGAGGACGACGGCGTCGTATGCCTCAGGACCGTAAGCGAAGACGTTGTTGAGGTCCGCGTTGCCTTCGGCAACCCAGTTCTCGTTCAACGCAGTCGTGAAGTCCTTGATGGTGTCGAGGTTCAGTCCGGGGACTGTTCCCTTAGCACCCTCGAGGAGTCCAGGCTTGAAGTCCTCGTTGTAGTTGGCGAGGTTTCCGTCAACAAGGTAAACCTTGTCAGCGGGGAAGCCACCACCGATGAGCTTCGGAGCGATCGTCTTGATCTCTTCGAAGGTGACGAGGACAATCGCGTCGGGGTTAGCAGCCGTGACCTCAGAAATCTGAGCGTCAAAGTTGGTGTCACCCGTGTTGTAGGTCGGCTGTGCAACGACGGTTCCACCAGCTGCGGTGAAGGCCTTCGTGATGAACCCTGCGAGACCACCGGTGA
>CANGCU010000064.1 GCA_947452355.1 Microbacteriaceae bacterium
CCGGTCAGAACGGGCGTAACTCGCACGGAAATCACAAATCCGCGGTCTGCAAGCACCAAACGGTAGGTCGACGAGGTTGCATCAGAAATCGCGATTCCGTTGCGAAGCCACACATACGTGAAACTGGTCGGTGTTGGATCCCATCCGGCCGTCACTGCGGTGAGTAATCGACCCACGGCGGTTGTCCCGGTGATTGTCGGGATCGGCTTTACCGCATAAAGTCCGGTCAGCACCGCGGATGTCGGTTGGCTCACCCGGGTGATGGGAACGTAGTTCGCGAGAACCGGCGTCACTTGAACTGAAATGGCCGTCCCTGCGTCTTGGCCAACGAGTTCATACGTGTCCGACGTCGCTCCATCGATGGCGACGCCGTTTCGAAGCCACTGGTAGTCAAATGAATCCGGTGTGGGTGTCCAGTCAGCTGAGCGAATTTCTAACGTGCGCCCAACCTGCGGAATCCCCGTGATGCTCGGGCGCGGGCTGGTGGAGTACCGCAAAATCTCGCTGGCGGTGACTGGGTCGGATGTCACCGTCAGGTCGTTATAACCGAGCAGCGAGGCCGTCACGTCGACCGTTATGTCGGCTGCAGAGTCGGCGAGCACAATCGTGTACGAGTCGGTCGTTTCGCCGTCAATCTCTTCGCCATCTCGGTACCACTGGTAACTAAGAGAATCGGGTATCGGCGAAAATACGTCACTGAGAACGGTCACCGTTTCCCCGAGGTCGGGCGTTCCATCGATTTCCGGCACACCAGACGTTTCGAAGTCCATGAGGGGAACCGAGGTTGCCGCCGACGTCGCCGCGGTGGTGGCGTAACCGGTCAGGGTCGCGGTCACGCGGACGCTGATGTCAGTGCCCATATCCGCGGGCGTGAGGGTGTAGGTATCCTCCGTTGCGTCGGTAATCGCGACATTGTTGCGCTTCCACTGGTACGTGAACGATTCAGGTTCTGGTTCCCAGCTTCCGGGATCGGCCGTCAGAACATCATCGATTGCCAACGTTCCGCTTATCGACGGCGTTCCCACAACGTCGAAGCTCGCCGCCGTGACCGCGGCCGTCTGAGCACTTGTTCTGGTCGTGGGGGTATACCCGGCTTTATTCCCTTGGACCGTGACGCTGATGGTCGCGCCGAAGTCATCGCCCGTCAATTCATAGGTTGATTCGGTTGCACCGTCGATGTCCGTCGTGACTAACCCGACGGTCCGATGCCACTCATAGATGAATGCCTCATTTGGTGCGGGGATCCATCCGGACACACTCGCGGTCAACGTTGATGCGACCCGCTTCGTTCCCGTGATGGTCGGAATGGTCGTCGTGGCAAACGCGGCCGTAGCGACAGCAGCGGTGTCGACACTGGTGGTCGACGTTGGCATATATCCGGTCTTAGTGCCTTCAACCGACACGCTGATAACGGTGTCGATGTCTTCAAGCGTGACTACATACGTTGACGACGTCGCGTCAGCGATGTCTTCCCCATCACGCTTCCACTGGTACGTGAACGACACTGCCGACGACGGGCTCCACCCGGAGACGTGCGCCGTGAGTGACGATCCAAAGATCGCGCTACCGGTGATGGTCGGCCGCGTTGTCGTGGCGAAAGGAGCGGTGGTGATTGTGTCGGTATCTGCACTCGTCGCGGAAACGGATGAATATCCGGACTTCGACCCTTCGATGGCGACGGCGAGGACTGCGTCAATGTCGGCGACCGTGACCACATAGGTGGACGAGGTTGCTCCCGCGATATCGTCTCCATCACGTTTCCACTGATAGGTGTAGGAAACCCCCGACGAGGGTGACCACGTGGGAATATGTGCCGTCAGTGTTGACCCGAAGGTGGTTGATCCAAGGATTTCTGGATCGTAGGTGTTCGTGAAGGTTTCCGCAGCGATTGTTTCGGTGTCGGCGCTCGTCGTCGATTCTGCGGTGTATCCCGCTTTGGTGCCTGTGACGGTGACGCTGATTACTGAGTCAATGTCGGCGACGGCCAACACGTACGTAGTGGAGGTGGCACCGGAGATGTTCGTTCCGTCTCGTTTCCACTGGTAGGTATAGGAAACGCCAGTGGATGGGCTCCAGCCCGACACATGTGCGGTCAGCGTGGACCCGAACGTCGTGGTTCCGGTAATCGTCGGGTCGGTGGTTGTGGAAAAGCTTTCGGCCGCGATTGCCTCGGTCTCCGCACTTGTGGTTGACGCCGTGGTGTAGCCCGTTTTGGTACCTGCGGCGGTAACGCTGATTGTCGCGCCAATATCGGCAACGGCCAAGCTATAGGTTGACGAGGTTGCGCCGGCAATATCCGTCGTCACCACTCCAACGGTCCGGTGCCACTGATACGAATAAGACACGTCGTCGGACGGACTCCACCCTGAAACGTCAGCGGTCAGCGTCGATCCGAAAGTGGTGGTTCCGCTGATGGTTGGATCGGTTGTGGTCTCGAATGTGCCCGCCGCAATTGCGGTGGTTCGGGCGCTTGTTCGGGAAGCTGGGGCGTAACCGGACTTGGTGCCTTCGGCCGTGACACTGATGGTCGCGGCGTAATCCTCGGGAGCCAATACGTATGTCGAATCGGTTGCGCCATCAATGTCCGTCGTGACCACGCCAACGGTTCGGTGCCACTGGTAGGTGTACGAAACTCCTGATGACGGGCTCCACCCGGACGCGCTCGCGGTCAGTGTTGACGCCACTTTTTTCGTTCCGGTGATGGTCGGCACGGTAGTAGTTGCAAATGTCGCGGTCGTGATTGTTGCCGTCGGTGCGCTGGTCGTGGACGTCGGTGTGTACCCCGTTTTGGTTCCTTCGACGGTGACACTAATTGCACTGTCAATGTCGGCGACGGTCAGCACGTACGTAGATTCGGTGGCGTCAGCGATGTCTTCGCCATCCCGTTTCCATTGATACGTGTATGTCACGCCAGTAGAGGGGACCCAACCGGATACGCTCGCGGTCAGAGTGGATCCAAAGGTTGTCGTTCCACTGATCGTCGGATTCGTTGTGGTGACGAATGCATTGAGTGTGGGAGTGATGGCGTTAGAGCTAGTTGCGGAATCAGAATCAAACCCATCGGCTGAACCCGTGACGACAGCGCGGATTTCGGATCCGACGTCGGCGAGGACTGTCACATAAGTCGATGAAGTTGCGCCATCGATGGGTGTGTTATCCCGCGTCCACTGGTAGGTGAAGGTCGTTTCGGCAGGAGACCACGTGCCCTCAGCAACCGACAGCGACGAACCCACCCCGGCACTTCCCGAAATCACGGGGGTATCGACCGTGACCGTGTCTGCCCACGCCGGAGTCGCCTGAACCGCCCCTGATAACACCACGGCGATGGCAATTACCACCGCCACGGTGCGGGACATCCAGGTTTGAACTAACGACATAAAACTCCTGTGGCGCGGTTCAACAAATGGCGGGAAGCTCCCGACAAATCAAGCCTAATCGTGGTTGCGCGGAACTAGCAGTAGGTAACGACGGGCAATGTTGCCTACCCGACTTGCCAACCGCCATCAACGATGAGGTGCTGGCCGGTGACATATCCACTGGCATCAGACGAGAAGTAGCGATAGGCGCGGGCGACGTCCTCGACCGACCCAAGTTCCCCCAACGGTATCCGTCCGATAAAGGCCTCGCGTTCCTCAATCGGCGAGGTGTTATTTTCCGATGCGCGGGTTTCAAATAGAGCAGACATCATTGTTGACTCAATTTGGCCGGGGCACACCGCGTTCACCCTGATGCCATGGGGTGCGAGGTCGGCGGCCATACTCTGCGAGAGTCCAATGAGCCCAAATTTGCTCGCCGAATAGGCAGAATTTCCAGCACCACCCCGAATTCCAAACAATGAGGACGAAAAGACAATCGTTCCTCGCCGGTTCGCGCGCACCATTTCGGCCGCAAAGACTCGAGCAGTCGTGAATGCGCCGGTCAGATTGACCCGTATCACGGCGTCCCAGGTTGCCGAGTCCATGTCGAGTACCGGCTTCAACGCAAGGATGCCCGCATTGGCGACGACGGCGTCGCAAACTCCGAATTCCGCGGTGATCCGCCCAGCTGCAGCTTCGACCGATGTCGGGTCGGCCACATCCATGACGAGCGGAGCGGAGTCGATGCCAAATTCATCGTGCAGTTCCTGCGCAAATGCGGAACACGTCACCTCATCGATGTCGGACACCACGATTCGGCTTCCCGCACGCGCAAATTCTCGGCAGATCGCTCGACCAATCAAGCCGGTTGCCCCGGTAACGAGTGCGGTGCGGCCTGTCAACATGTATTCGTCGCCGTGGGTCCCGTTCATCGATGCCCTCCGGTCGGATGCGCGATCGCGTTGGCGACCACTTGATCGTGTCCGGGAATGAGCCGATGGCCGTCACGGCGACCCAGTTCGAGAAGTTTTGACAAGGATTGCGCGGCGTTCTGCTCGTCAGCGGGGGTGCTCCCCGCGCATGAACCGCAGGGCACGTTGTCCAGGAAATTTTGAGCGAGGTCGGTAGCGTCGCAGCCCAAGATCCATGTTCCCGTTTCACGAAGGTTCACAGAGAACGACTGGTGACCCGGTGTATGTCCCGGCGTCGAGTGTGCCATGACGCCGGGAGCGAGTTCGGTATCCCCGTCAAGAACTCTCCAATCTGTCGAGGGGTGGGTCCAGTCCTCGTCGAAGAATCCTTCGGCGATCCCGACGCGACCGGATCGCACAAAGTCAAGTTCCGCACGTTGAATGGCGATGGGTACACCGGCTTCGCTCAGAGTCGGAATCCCACCGGAGTGGTCGACATGCATGTGGCTGATCGCTGCGAGCGAGACGTCGCTCGGCTGAATCCCGACGGTGGCGAGCGCGGTTGCGAGGGGATTTCCGTCGAGCACCCAATTCCATCCAGTTTCATCCTCGGGGGTGGGCCTGAGATGCCACGGCGTATCAATGTTCGGGGCACCGACCCCGCCAGCGACATAGGCATCGCGGTTTGCGGAGGAAAGGTGGGCGTTACGGGACATACCCGTATCCAGTAACACCCACCCCTCCGTTGTTTCGACGAGGTAGCCGAGCAGCGGTTCCCAATACAGGTGATGTGGTCCACCGGCGAGTGACAGATTTTTGGACACTCGCTCGGCCCCGTATTGGAGGATGAATAGCCGCTCGGCGTGAGTCACCGTTTTACCTTCAGGACTTCACACGGTTGTTTGCGGTGAAGAGGAGATACACCGCACCGGTCACAATCAGTCCAGGAATCCACGAGATGTCTGCGCCGTCCACCAACGAGGTCGCGGATCCTTGATAGGCAGCGTTGTTCACGAAGGGCAGCGACACCGCAATTCCGATTGCGTAGGCCAACAACGCCTTGAGGTTCAAGCCAGCGTAAGTCCACGATTCCTTGTTTGCGAAGTAGCGACCCTTGGGCTTGAAGAACGCGTCGACGTCGTAGTCTCCCTTGCGGATCCAGTAGTAGTCGACGAGGTTGATGATTCCCCAGGGCACAAAGCCGAGAAGTAAGAACGACAGGAATGTGCTCACCAACGCATTGAAGTCCGCGGTTGCCGCAACGGCAATAGCAAGACCGAGTGCGAAGGTCGGAATGAGCATTCCAACGCGAAGTGCGACAGACGCTTTTGGCGCTTTGAATGTCGAGATCGCGGTGATCAGGTTGAGCATTCCACCGTAGAGATTCATCGCGTTGTTACCCGCGATGGCGATCGTGGTGACGAGCATAAGTGCGATGACAACCCAACCTTCTCCGAACATTTCCTTGATTGCGCCTGCGGTGTCACCCGGGGTGAACTGTACGGCGAGCATGACACCGAGAAGCTCAGTCCATAGCGTGCCGAGGAACGAGCCGCCGAATGTCCACCAGAATGCGTCGGAAGCCTTCGTCTCGTAAGGAAGATAACGCGAATAGTCCGACACGTACGGCGCATAGGTAAGGAGGAACGTTGCGATGATACCGAACGCCGTAAGGAAGGGTCCAACAGCGAATCCCGACATGGACAAATCAAATCCGCCGTGTGCGAGGGACGCGATGGTGACCACGATGACAGCGACCGCGAGTGGCCACTGTCCCCACTTTGCCGCCGTGTGGATTGCCCGATATCCGAGGAGCGCCAGCAACAGGCTGACCGCCGACACCAGGATCGGCGCCCACACCATGTCAATCGCAGGCATCGCAGCGGACAGGAACTGTCCGCCGATTACCGCGGTGGTGGAGAAGAATCCCAGGTAAAGGCACGCGGCGAGGGCAATCGGAAGCAGAGCGCCGATAAACCCAAATTGTCCACGGCTCTGAATCAGCTGTGGAACACCGAGCTTGGCGCCCTGAATGGAGTGCAACGACATAAACGCCGCACCGGCAATGTTTCCAAGAATGACGACGACAACGGCCCAGAAGAAACTGTTGCCAACGATGACGGCGAGCGCTCCGAAGAATGCGTTGCCGACATTGAGGTTCGAAGCGAACCAGACGGGGAAAAGATCTCGAGCGGTTCCGTGCCGGTCGGCACGAGAAATCACATCGACGTGATGCACCTCGATTGTCGAGGTGCCTTTTGACTGCGACATTGAAGTCAACCTTTCACTAGTTGTTAACGGGAAAATCTCGTAAAACGTAGTCACAATTGCGGGATTATTGTCACCGCTTTAGCGGCCCGGAAGCCGGACGGTCTGTGTTACGTGTTGGCGTCGTCGTCGGGTGCGAATCACCTCCTGATTGGTCGAGCCGGCAACCCGTTTGTAATTGTCGGGATCCGTGGCTCCTTCGGTATTGATCACAAGAACAGTTGCGTCACTGTGGAGGCCAATCAATGAGCGTTCGGACTCGTCCGTGATGGCGAGAAGTCCGGCAAGTCCTGCAGCGCCGGATTCGCCGGCGACGATTCCGCAATCGGCGAGCAGCCGCATCGCGTTGAATGCCATATCGTCATCGACAGCG
>CANGCU010000065.1 GCA_947452355.1 Microbacteriaceae bacterium
AGATGGGAAATTAATTTTCCCCAGCGGCGCAAATCCCGCAAAATTTGCGACGTAGTTTCTAACACAATGACTGAATGTCATATTCGCCCCAAGAACCAATGGGGAAACCCGTTTTCGTCTTCATAGACGAATCGGGAAACTTTGATTTCACTAATCGCGGAACCCGCCATTTCGTGGTTTCGGCACATGCCACCCGTACCCCAATTAAGTGTGGTGCTGGATTGAGGGCTCTGACCTACGAATTTCTTTCGCGCGGACTCATCGATGAGGTTCCATTTCATGCCACGAGCAACACTGTCGGGACGAGAAATCGATTCATCGGGCAACTATGCGCGACCGAACATTCTTGCCAGGTCATTTCATTGGTTGTCGATAAGTGGCGCCTTGAACCTGATCTGTGTACACCTCCGGCTCTCCTCGCTCACCTGGGTGCTCGATTGGTCGAAGAATTAGAACAAACTTTCACATTTCGGGACGAAGTCGTCGTGCTTCTGTTCGACACTGCTCTCACAGCAAAGCGCAGCGCGGCGGTTTTGCGGCAGCTCAAAGGCAAACTCAAGTCACGCACAAGAACCTTCCGTGTGCTTTTTCGTCCCGTCAAACACGATGTCAATGGCCAAATCGCCGATCATTACGCGTGGGCAACTTTCAGGGCTTCAGAATCGCAGGACGAATCGTGGGTTCGTCGTCTACCAGGTCCGCATCGAATCCACTGGTTAAATTGACCACCCCGCCTAGTCTTTCGACAGAGCCCAGGGGCTGTTTCAGCGGGGTGGAACCTTTGAAGAAATGTTACCACTGAAACCGGGGCGACAAAAGAACTCAACAGGGAGGTCAGGCCGACTTTTCCTTCGGAATCTTGCGTTCGATCATCGTCGGAGCGGCACCGGTCTCGACGGATTCCTTGGTGACAATAACCTTGGCAATCGATTCGGTTGAGGGGACCTCGAACATGATCGGCCCCAGAACGTCTTCGAGGATCGCACGAAGCCCGCGGGCACCGGTTCCACGCTTGACAGCGAGGTCGGCGATTGATTCGAGTGCATCCTTGTCGAATTCGAGCTGAACGCCATCGATCTCGAACATCTTTTGATACTGCTTGACGAGCGCGTTGCGCGGGCCGGTCAGAATGTCGATGAGTGCACCGCGGTCGAGCGGCAGAACTGAGGCGATGACGGGAAGACGGCCGATGAACTCAGGAATCAATCCGAACTTGTGCAAGTCTTCGGGCTGAACTTCAGCGAACAGGTTCTGTTGTTCGCCCTTTAGCTGCAGTGGGGCGCCGAACCCGACCCCGTGGCGACCGACGCGCTGAGACACGATTTCGTCGAGCCCTGCAAACGCGCCAGCGACGATGAACAGCACGTTCGTCGTATCGATTTGCAGGAATTCCTGGTGAGGGTGCTTGCGACCACCCTGTGGTGGCACGCTGGCAACGGTCCCCTCAAGGATCTTGAGTAGTGCCTGCTGGACGCCCTCGCCCGACACGTCACGCGTGATCGACGGGTTTTCAGCCTTTCGCGAAATCTTGTCGATCTCGTCGATGTAGATGATGCCCTTTTCTGCGCGTTTGACGTCGAAGTCCGCCGCCTGAATGAGCTTCAAGAGAATGTTCTCGACGTCCTCGCCGACATAACCAGCTTCGGTCAGAGCCGTAGCGTCGGCGACGACAAACGGAACGTTGAGGCGCTTCGCGAGCGTCTGCGCCAAGTAGGTCTTGCCACACCCCGTCGGTCCGATGAGCAAGATGTTCGACTTCGCGATTTCGACCTCGTCGTGGGCGTCGGCCGGTCGAACCCCCTCTTGCGCGCGAACACGCTTGTAGTGGTTGTACACGGCGACGGACAGCGCGCGCTTTGCGGCGTCTTGGCCGACCACGTATTCGTTGAGGAACGCGGCGATTTCTTTCGGCTTGGGCAAATCGATGTCGACGACCTCGTCGCTCTCACCCTGAGCCGCCTCGGCCATGCGCTCGTCGATGATTTCATTACACAATTCGACACATTCATCGCAGATGTACACGCCGGGTCCCGCGATGAGTTGTTGGACCTGTTTTTGTGTCTTCCCGCAGAAGGAACACTTCATGACGTCGGTGCTATCGCCGATGCGTGACATGATTCCTCCTTGGCGGTCGATTCCAGCCTAACCCCGCGCACCCACGGGGATTGTCAAGCCTGTCAATAACCGTTCGGCGTGGCGTATAGAGTGGAAAAATGACCATTCGGCCCATCGTTTGCGCCGCGGTTGTCGCCGTCGGACTTTCCCTGACCATCGCCGGACCGGCAAACGCACACGCCGAACTCATCGGGTCATCACCATCGGCCGATTCCAGTGTTTCCGATGTGTCGGAAGTGTCGATCACCGCGGGCGAGGAACTTCTCGATATCGGAAAGAACGCTGAGGGCTTCGTGTTGTCCGTCCGCGACGCAAACGGCTTGTATTACGGCGACGGGTGCGTGTCCGTCGACGGTGACACGGCCTCGATGCCCGTTTCGCTTGCTGCAGCGGGCGACTACGTCGTTGCCTATCGCGTCGTGTCGAACGATGGCCACCCCGTCGAAGGCGATTTTTCGTTCACGTTCACTGGTGACGACGCTGCGGAACAGCGTGTGGGTTATGCGGAACTCCCTGAATGTGGAAAAACCCCGACTCCCGTTGCCGTCGACGATTCGGACGAAAACGGGGATGGTGAAACCGACCAACCGATGGTTATTTCAACTGCTCCACCGCTGATTTCGCCAGCGCCAGCCGCAGACTTCACGCCGTGGATCGGACTCGCCGCAATCCCCGTCATAGTTGCGGCAATCTGGTTGTTCGTTCGCGTTCGACGAAACCGCAAGCCCTAGGACAACCGGTACTAAGCCGAGTGGCTTATACCTTTCGGCTTGACAGCACCTGATCGATCAGACCGTAGTCCAACGCCTCGGCGGCGGTGAGGATCTTGTCGCGGTCGATGTCCTTGCGAACCTCGTCGACGGACTTGTTGCTGTGGGCAGCGAGTGTGTGCTCGAGCCACTCGCGTAGCCTTGCGATTTCCTTCGCCTGAATCTCGATGTCCGACGCCTGACCGCGACCAGCGTCACCGGTCGATGGTTGGTGAATGAGCACACGCGCGTTCGGCAGCGCGAGACGCTTCCCTGGCGTTCCACCGGCGAGCAACACCGCCGCAGCCGACGCGGCCTGACCGAGAACGACCGTCTGAATCTGTGGGCGTACGTACTGCATCGTGTCGTAAATCGCTGTCATCGCCGTGAACGATCCACCGGGTGAGTTGATGTACATAATGATGTCGCGATCCGGGTCCTGTGATTCGAGGACGAGTAGTTGAGCCATGACATCGTCCGCCGAAGCATCGTCAACCTGAACACCGAGGAAGACGATCCGGTCTTGGAAAAGTTTCGCGTAAGGGTCGAGGAAGCGGGTTCCGTTCGCGGTGCGCTCTTCGAACTGCGGAAGGACATAGCGTGACTCAGGAATGGCAATGCCGTTGATGTTGTTCTCGAAATTCATGTGCTTATCCCCTACTTCACGTTCGTTCCGCCGCCACCGACGACATCGTCAGCCGATGCGCGGATGTGGTCGACAAAGCCATATTCAAGTGCCTCTTCCGCGCTGAACCAGCGGTCGCGATCGCCATCCTGCATGATTTGGTCGACCGACTTGCCCGTCGCCACCGCGGTGATTTCGGCCAAGCGCTTCTTCATGTCGTTAATGAGCTGCGCTTGGGTCTGGATGTCACTCGCGGTTCCACCGAAACCACCGTGCGGTTGGTGGAGAAGAACTCGGGCGTTCGGCGTGATGTATCGCTTGCCCTTGGTTCCAGCGGTGAGGAGAAGCTGTCCCATCGACGCCGCCATACCGATTCCGACGGTCACAATATCGTTCGGGACGAACTGCATCGTGTCGTAAATCGCCATACCCGCAGTGATCGAACCACCGGGCGAGTTGATGTACAGGTAGATGTCTTTCTTGGGATCCTCGGCCGCGAGCAACAGGAGTTTGGCGGCGATCTCGTTGGCGTTTTCGTCGCGGACCTCGCTGCCCAACCAAATAATGCGGTCCTTCAAGAGGCGGTCGAACACGTTGGGCGGAAACATCGAATCACTCATTAATTACTCCTTGTGGGCTTGTTAGCCAGCGTACCGACAACGCACGACACGACCTGCCGATTTCGCCGAGGGCAAAACGGACGGTGCGGTCAAGAGACTAAGGCTTAAGGCTCGCGTCGAAGAACGACGTGAGAGCGGCCGCGTAACGGTCGGTCTCGGTGAGCATGCCTTCGGTGTGATCGGCACCCTTGAAGGTTTCCAAGGTCGCGTTGCCTCCGACCGATTTGGCGTAGGCGACAAAGTCAACCGACGACTGATACGCGAGTCGTGTGTCGGCATCGCCGTGAAGGACAAGCATCGGTCGGTCACCGGCGGCGTCGATGGCCGACGTCACGGAGGTTTCCGTCAGGTTGACTCCGTGGAACCACTGAGCCGAGAAGAGCGCGAGTTGCCAGAGGAACCCGGGGAAGCCCTTGAACTCCACTTCGTGTTGCGCCGCCGCGCTGAAATCGAAGATGGTGCCCTCCATCGCGAAGGCCGACACCTTGTCCGTTTTGGCGGGGACGAGGCTCGTCGTGATGGCGCCACCCGAAACACCAAACATCCCGAGGCTCTGCGGGTGAACACCCTTGGTCGAGATGAGCCAGTCGGCGACAACCGCGAAATCGTCGGATTCTTCCTGACCGGCGGAGTGGCGTCCGTCGGTACACGTCGATTCGCCCTCGTCACGACGGTCGACCAGCAGGACGTTGAAACCCTCTTTCACGAGCATCGATGTCGGCAGAAGGACCGTGTAGTCGCGGCGCGATGTGTTGATTCCGTGGGTGACGATGACCGTCTTGCCGTTCGGGAACGCGGGGGTGATCCACCACGACGACAGGTTGATTCCGTCAGCGACCGGGATGATGTCTTCCTCAAACGGGACATCCTTCATCCAATAGGGTGACAGGTCGTATCCGACCCATTTGTCCCAACCGTCCCCCTCGAACGGGCCATTCCCCGAGCTCGGCGTCCAGAAGTGTTCGGGGTTGTTGTTGACCGCATCGATATCGACGGAACACGACACTGTGGTTCCCGACGTATAGACGTAGTCACCGGCGGCGAGAGCTCCGCCCACAAGGACTAACACGGTCGAGCCAGCGATGATTCCCCAGAGGGCGGATTTCTTCATTGCTGAAGATTAGCACCGCGGCGGGCAACATGTGCCACGCCGGGACCGTCCGAATTAGTGGTCGTGGCCTTCGTGGTCGTGATCCGAGTGGTCATCCGCACCGAGTGGATTGGTGACCGCCGCGAGCGCCGAGTTTGTGAACTCGGACAGATCAACGGCCTTACCATTCGAATCGGTGACCTTGACCTTCGTCAGCGCGATGGAAAGGGCCTTCGAACGAGCGACTTCGCCGACCATGCTGGAAATCTGACCGTTTTCCGACACGATCTTGATGAATTCGTTGACATCCATGCCGTACTGCTGTGCGGACTGCATGAGGTACTGCAGTAATTCGTCCTGGCCAACCTCAACGCCTTCCTTTTCGGCGAGTTCGTCAAGCAGGATCTGAACACGGAACGAACGAGACGTCGATTCGGTGACCTCGGCGCGGTGGGCGTCGTCTTTCTCGCGTCCCTCTTGCGCGAGGTGGCGCTCGACCTCGTCGGTGATGACGCCCTCGGGAACGGCAATCGTGACTTTGGAGAGGAGGACATCGAGAAGTGCTTCGCGCGCTTTCGTGGCGTTATCGAACACCGCGCGCTTCTCAATCTGGGTCTTCAGGTCAGCGCGCAATTCCTTGATCGTGTCGAACTGGCTCGCGACCTGCGCGAACTCGTCGTCGGCGTCGGGGATCTCGCGAACCTTGACCTGGTTAACGGTGATCTCGATTTCGGCTTCTTGTCCGGCGTTGTCGCCTCCGACGAGCGTCGACTTGAACGTCGTCTTCTCGCCAGCGGTGAGTGTCAGGACGGCTTCATCCAACCCCTCGATGAGGTCACCGGAACCAACCTCATAGGAAATCGATGATGCGGTGTCGACGGTCTTGCCGCCGATCATCGCGGTGAGGTCGAGAACGACGAAGTCGCCCTTTGCCGCAGGGCGGTCGACCGTCGCAAGAGTTCCGAAACGAGTTCGGACGGCGTGAAGTTCGTCGTCAACCTGCATCGCGGTGACCTCTGACGTCTCGATCGACACCTTCAGAGAATCGAGTTGAGGAAGCGCGAAGGTGGGACGAACGTCGGTCTCGATCACGAGAACGAGGTCACCGGTGAAGTCGTCCTTCGGCAAGGTCGTGTCGACGATTTCGGGGCGGCCGAGGGTGCGAATCTTTTCTTCCTCGGTGGCCATGCGGAAGAAGCGGTCAACGCCCTCGCTGACGGCGTGGTTGATGACCTCGCCGCGACCGACCCGCTGGTCGATGAGCTGCGGCGGAACCTTTCCCTTGCGGAAACCCTTGATCTGGACCTGTTCGGCGATGTGCTGGTAGGCGTGATCGATAGACGGCTTCAGTTCCGCCGGAGAAACCGAGATGGACAGTTTGACGCGGGTATCCGACAAACGCTCGACGGTGGTTGTAGGCACTGACTAACTCCTATATACATGCGGACTAAACAACTCGTCGGGGCGACAGGATTCGAACCTGCGACATCCCGCTCCCAAAGCGGGCACTCTAGCCAAGCTGAGCTACGCCCCGGGCCTCGTGACAGTTATGAACACGACGCGACTCAAGTCTAGTGGCTCGATGATTTTTACCACGCCACGGTTTGTTATAGGCTCACGTGTGGGGATGTAGCTCAATGGTAGAGCCTCAGTCTTCCAAACTGATTACGCGGGTTCGATTCCCGTCATCCCCTCCAA
>CANGCU010000066.1 GCA_947452355.1 Microbacteriaceae bacterium
AGGGCTGGACGGGTTTTCCTCGATGTGAAATCAGCTAAAAAGCTCGCGATGCTGTGACAACGTGATGCGTGTCCGCCGGATGTGACCCTCCAGGGCAAGTTCCGCCTGGCGTGAGTCTTTTCGCACAATCCCGTCAAGGATCATTTTGTGTTCCATGTGCGTGGCATCGGAATGTGCGAAATCGCTCAGCTGGGCAAAGGCGCGGCGATAGTGCTGCGTCGTGTTCCAAATTCGCTCGACAAACTCTTTGAGCATCCCGTCGTCTGCTCCTGCGTAGGACAAAAGATGAAATTCACGATCGAGCCGCAAGAAGCTTTCAATCTCGGTTGCGCTTTCAATCTCGTCAACCAGGTGGGTCAGGTGTTCGATGTGAACCGCCGTCAGATGGGGGATGCTCAGAGAAATGAGAAGCGGCTCGAGCCGTTCGCGCACGAGATAGGCTTCGTCGCATTCGCTCGCCGACAATTTTGACACCCACGCGCCGGAGTTCGCCTTCAGGGTGACGAGACCGTCGCCCTCCAAAAGCCGAAGTGCATCTCGAACAGGTTGCCGACTCGCTCCAAATCTTTCCGCAACGTCTTCTTGAACAATTCGCTCTCCGGGAGCGAGCGTTCCGTTGAGGATCTCTGCGCGCAGCGTTTCGGCTAATCCGCTGGGTGGGCTGGATGCCACAGCTTCACCTTTGCTTCCTTCTCGTATGCCTTACCGTTCGGGTAGCTGCACAGTTCAAATTGCATTCCCCACGGGCTCAAGAAATACACCCAGGTCTGGCCAAGGCTGGCGTTCGAACTGTTCGTCTTGTCGCCTAAGACCCGAATGCCGTTGTCCTTTAGGTAGGCGATGGCCGAATCGATGTCATCGACGTAGAAACACAAATGATGACCGCCGATGTCGCTATTACGAGGTTGCGGTCGAGGGCCGTCAGGGTCTGCCGAGATGTATTCAAAGATCTCGAAGTTGGAGCCAAATTCGCAACGGAAGAAACGTATCTGTTTCATGATGGTGCGTGGGTGCACATTGAGGTGTTCTGCCATCCAGTCATCGTCACTCTGGAAGGGACCAAGGTGGTAGACCAGTTCGCACCCGATGATGTCTCGGAAGAACACCGTTGCTTCCTCGATATCAGGCACGGTGAAACCAATGTGGTCTGTGCCGCGCAATCCGGGGATTCCTGAGCTCATGGTGACTCCTCAATCGTCTGAATGGATACATTCTGGCTTATTAATGATGACTTTATGGGAAATTTGGCAAATTTATTTGCCAATTGGATACATTTTGCTATCCTTGGGTGAAGCACAACACCGAAAACTTCCCGTCCCCACATTGGAGTCAACGATGACCAAGCGAATTAAACTTTCCCCCAAAGAACCGTGGGTGGAACTGCGCACCACCCCGGAAGACTGGGCGAAGGCTGACCCTCATCTGCTTGAAACAATGCTCGGCCAGATGCACCTCATTCGCGCCTTTGAGGAAACCGTTTTGCAGCTCGCGGCCGAGGGCTTGGTCCACGGTCCCGCACACTCGAGCATCGGACAAGAGGGTGGCGCGGTCGGTTCCATCGTCGGTCTTCGTGGGACGGATGCCGTCAATGGCTCTCACCGCGGGCACCACCAATTCTTGGCGAAGGCGATTGGCTATGTGACGCCGGACGGTCTCGACGTCGCCAATCTGGTTAACGAACCAATTCAAGAGGTGCTTCAGCGCACACTCGCCGAAATTTTGGGATTGGCTCAGGGCTACTGCCGGGGGCGTGGCGGGTCGATGCACTTGCAATGGAAAGAGGCGGGTGCTCTCGGAACGAACGCCATCGTCGGTGGCGGTGTTCCGCTCGGAGCCGGTAACGCGTGGTCACAGCAGCACTCGGGTACGAGCGATCTCACGGTCAGCTATTTCGGTGATGGCGCCGTGAACATTGGTTCGGTTTTGGAAACCATGAACCTGACCGCGGCGTGGGACATCCCGCTCGTTTTCTTCATTGAGAACAACCTGTACGCGGTGTCAACGCACGTCTCCGAAGTCACGGCCGAAGAACGACTTTCAGGTCGCGGCACCGGGTTCGGAATTCCCAGCTGGCGAGTCGACGGGATGGATCCTCTTGCGGTTCACCTCGCGATGAAAGAAATCGAGAAACACACTCGTGCGGGGAATGGTCCAGCGGTGATCGAGGCAGAGGTGTACCGCTTCTTCCACCAAAACGGTCCTTTCCCTGGAAGTGCGTTCGGCTATCGCCCGAAGGACGAAGAAGAAGAGTGGCGCGGACGCGACCCGCTCACGCGTGTTGCCAACGAGATGCTGGCGCTTGGACTCATTGATCAAGACGGGGTTGACGGTGTTCGCGCGCAAGCTCAGGCCGCGATGGAACTCGCTGTCAATGAACTGCTCGAAAGCGACCCGGCCGGTAAGCCCGGCTCGCGCCGCATCCGTCCCGAACTGTGGCCGAGCGTTGACTTCGTCAACGTCGGAGTTCGCGGCGATGCATCCGAGTTGAACGGTGTTCGAACCGAGGAATTGGCGACGCACACTGGCGAAAAAGAAGAGGTCCGGTTTGTCGACGCGGTTGCCGCCGTCATGGACCGCCGCATGGAAACCGACGACCGAATCGTTGTTCTCGGTGAAGACGTCCACCGCCTCAAGGGCGGCACCAATGGCGCAACCAAGGGATTGGTCGAGAAATATCCCAACCGAATCCTCGGAACACCAATCAGTGAAAACGCGTTCGCGGGGCTCGGCGGAGGCATGGCGCTCGACGGTCGTTTCCGACCCGTCATTGAGTTCATGTACCCCGACTTCATGTGGGTTGCGGCCGACCAGGTGTTCAACCAGATTGGTAAGGCTCGTCACATGTTTGGCGGCGACGCATCGGTTCCCGTTGTGATTCGAACCAAGGTGGCGATGGGCTCGGGTTACGGGTCACAACACCTCATGGACCCCGCGGGGATTTTCGCAACCTCGCCCGGGTGGCGCATTGTCGCCGCATCCAACCCGTTCGACTACATCGGTTTGATGAATGCCGCACTGGCACTCAACGATCCCGTACTGGTGATCGAGCACGTTGATCTTTACCAGTCAACGGGTGAAATCGCCGTTGGTGATTACGATTACCAGATCCCGTTCGGGAAAGCGGCAATCAAGCGCCCCGGAAACGACCTGACGGTATTGACCTACCTGTCGATGGTGAGCCACTCTCTCGAGGCTGTCGAACAGACCGGGATTGATGCCGAGGTGATCGACCTTCGTTGGCTTGACCGCGCGAGCATCGACTGGACAACCATCGAAGCGAGCATTAAGAAGACCAACGCAGTGATGATTGTGGAGCAGGGCGCGCAGGGAACGAGTTACGGAAGCTGGTTGGCGGACGAAATCCAGAGGCGCTTCTTTGACTTCCTCGATCAGCCGGTACAGCGGGTGCACGGCGGCGAAGCGTCCCCGAGCATTTCGAAAGTGCTGGAACGGGCGGCAATCGCGAAGACGGACGAAGTCATTGCTGGCCTGAAAAACGCCGCGCTTGGGTTTGGGAAAAACTGATGGCTACTCTCATCACGATGCCAGAGGTCGCTGCCGGCGCGACGGAAATCGTTTTGTCGAAGTGGCATGTCGAGGTTGGCGCATCGGTCAAAGTTGGCGACATCATCGCCGACATGGAAACCGAAAAAGCCGTTGTCGATTACCCCAGTGACTCCGAAGGCACGGTCTACAAGATCCTGGTCGCCGATGGAGCGTCCGTTGACGTTGGTGCACCCATCATGATCCTGCTTGGTGCTGGTGAGGACGCGGCGGTCGGTGACGCTCTTCTTGGCGGTGCCGCTCCCGTGGCGCAGGTCGCGGAAGCCGCCCACGAGCCCGTCGCCGCGCCGGTCTCAGAACAGCCCGTGCCCGTTGCCGAGTCCGTGGTTCAACCCGCGGTCGCGTCGGGCGATTCACGCCAGTTCGTGAGCCCCATCGTTCGAAAAATGGCACGGGAGCGCGGTATCGAATTGTCCCAGGTTCCCGGAACGGGACCGCTGGGACGCGTCGTTCGGCGAGACCTGGAGAACTTTCTCGGAAGTGGCGCGGGTGTGGTTGCGTCGCCCCAGTCGTCGAGTTCGGCGCTTGCCACCCAGGAGTACTCCAGCAGTTATGCGACGGTTCCGCACACCGGAATGCGTCGCGCAATTGCCCGCCGCCTCACGGAGAGCAAATCAACCGTTCCCCACTTTTACGTCACCGCTGACTGCAAGGTCGACGCGTTGCTTGAACTTCGGGCGAGCATCAACGAGACGTCACCGGTGAAAATTTCGGTGAACGACTTTGTTGTGAAGGCCGTCGCAAGCGCGCTCATGGATGTTCCAGACTCAAACGTCGTGTGGAACGCCGAAGCGATGTACAAATACGAATCGGCGGACATAGCCATTGCCGTGACCACCGAGGGTGGATTGTTCACTCCGGTCGTCCGTGGCGTTGAGAAGCGGTCGCTCAGTAATTTGAGCACGGAGATCACGGAATTGGCTGGTCGCGCTCGTGCCGGCAAATTACGTCAAGAAGAACTCGAAGGCGGAAGTTTCGCCGTGAGTAACTTGGGAATGTTTGGCACCAAGGAATTCAGCGCGATTTTGAATCCGCCACAGTCGGGGATTCTGGCCGTTGGTGCGGCGTCGCCGAGGGCAATCGTTGAGGATGGGCAGATCGTGATTGCGAACGTCATGACGGTGACGCTCTCGGCGGATCATCGTGCGGTCGACGGTGCACTTGCGGCACAGTGGCTTGCAGCCTTCGTGAAGCGAATTGAAAACCCGCTCAGCATGTTGGTCTAGCGAGACGCGACTACGAAGCCTGGTCTTTCAGCTTGCGGGTTTTAGCGTCACCCATCGCGTTGAGAACGTCGACGGCTGATTTTGCCGGAAGTGATGGCGTTCCAGACTTTGCGGGGCCAAGGTTACTGAGGTCTAGATTGTCCGGGTGCTTGCTGCCGATGACAAACCAAATTCCGCGCGCAGGTTTTGACGAATTGTTTTCGAACATGTGTAGCCGGTTCGCGTCGAAGCTAAACGAGTCTCCGGGGTAAATCTCGTGGACCTCGTTTTCGATCCGAAGCGTCAAGGTGCCTTCGATTATCAATCCGTACTCCAGCGCGTCGTGGCGCATCATTTTGCCTTCAACGGAACTGGAACTACCTGGTTCGTACGTCACCATGAGCGGATCGGCGTCGTCCCGACCGCCATCGGCAAGACGCTCCCAGACAACGCCGTTCTCCATTTCGATGACGGGGTTTTCGTTTCGGCGTTGCACGATTCCGTGATGGCCATCCTCGTAGCCCGGTACTTCCAGCGTCTTTCCGTCTGACTGGGCCATACCCTTCATCAGTCCATCCAATGAAACACCCAGGTGATTCACCAGCGCATACAGAGTAGACACCGACGGTTGAGTCTTGCCAGTTTCGACCTGAGAAAGAAGGCTGGCAGAAACCCCGACGGCGGACGCAACGTTTCGGAGGCTCAATTTGCGAGAAAGGCGGACTCGACGTAGTTCCTCGCCAATCGCAAGATGCATCGAGCCCTCTTCTTTTTCACTGGAGCTGACCGCCCAGGCACTTAACCAATACCTTACAGAAGGGTATTCGATTATTCATTATTTATGCAAAAAATAGCGGAAAAGTGGTAATAATTGGGCTAGTTGTTCAGCGTAACTGCACATAGACTTGATTCATTCAACGGTGCGGAAAGGCGACATGAAACTCAACAATGGCTTAGGTCACCTCAGTTATTCGACCCTCGTCCACTTAGGCGACACGTGGGCCGAGATGAATGCGAGCCTTCGTGAGTTTGTTCCCCAGGTCAAAAAGCGGGTTTCGCCGGACGAGCCTTTCGCCGTTTCCCTGCGCATTTCTGCATCGTCAGCCAAGACCCTCACGGAAAGCCCCGCCGAACGAACGGCACTCGCTGAGTTCCTCGCCGCCGAGGATCTGTATGTATACACGGTGAACGCATTCCCTTACGGTCCGTTCAAGGGCGAAATCGTCATGGAACGGGTTTACGAACCCGACTGGACCACCGACGAACGGGTGGACTACACCAATTCGATCGCCGATATTTTGGCCGAAATTTCGCCAGCGGATGTCAACCCGTCGATTCAGACGGCTCCTCTCGCCTTCAAGCCGAATGTTGCGGGGGAGGAATACATCAGGTTGTTCACTCGCAACGTGTTCCGCGTCGTCGCTCACCTGCGTAATCTCGAGGAACGCACCGGGCGCCGCGTGAAACTTGCGATCGAACCGGAACCCGCCTGCTATCTCGAAACAACCGATGAAACCGTTGAGTGGTTCGAGAATCGGGTTTATTCGCGCGCGGGCATCAACGAGCTTGCGGAAGTTGCCGGTATTCCCGTCAGTGAAGCCGAGGGTGCGATTCGTCGTTACCTCGGAATTGTTTTCGATATCGGCCACCAGTCCGTTGGCTTCGAGAACATTACGGATTCGCTAACCACAATCGTCAATGCAGGAATCCCAATCTTCAAACTTCAAGAAGCATCGTCGCTCTGGGTCGAGGAACTGACGCACGACAAGATTCCGGCGCTCCGCCGATTCACGGACACCATCTACTTGAGCCAGACCTCTCTCAAACAGGACGGAACCATCACGAAGTTCCTCAACCTTGGCGAGGCCCTTGATGCTTATGAAGCGAACCCGGTGCCCAGTGAGATGCGAACCCATTTCCACGTTCCGGTGTTCCTCGAGGAACTCGGGCCATTCCGAACGACTCGTTTTGGTGTCCGTGAGGCACTCACCATGCACCGTGAAACGCCGTTATCGGATCATCTGGAAATCGAGACGTACACCTGGGATGTCCTGCCTCCGGAATTGAAGACC